>CASEVP010000013.1 GCA_949291345.1 uncultured Ruminococcus sp. | reverse complement strand
CCATCGGTCCCGTTGCTCCGGATGGTCCTGTGGGGCCCGTCGGTCCTGTTGCTCCAGATGGTCCTGTAGGTCCCGTCGGTCCTGTTGCTCCGGATGGTCCTGTGGGGCCCGTCGGTCCTGTTGCTCCGGATGGTCCTGTGGGTCCAGATGGCCCCGTTGCTCCGGATGGTCCTGTGGGTCCCGTCGGTCCTGTTGCTCCGGATGGCCCTGTGGGACCGGTCGGCCCTGTTGCGCCTGTTGCTCCCACTGGTCCGGTCACACCGGGCGGTCCTTGAAAACAACAGGGGGCTGGTTTAGGCGGAAGCGGACAACAATTGGGCTGCAATGCGTGACCCGGTATTTCTCCGCAATGACAATATGCCATTTCTTTCTCCCTTCTACCAAAATCTTATTCTGCTTGCATTTTTGAAACGTCGATTCCCTTCGACGCAAAATATTGCCGGTTATGCAATACTGCCGCATTTTGCGGTCGAATGCTTCCGGCTATTTCATTATATGCAGCAGCTGTGGAAATGTCTCCTAATTTATCATAGCATACGCAAAGCTGCAGTGCAGGTATAAAATCGCAGCATTCCTGCACATGAAATCCCAAAAAAGATTCCGTACCGGTTTTCATTGCAGTTTCGTACCAAAAAATCGCCTGTAGGTATTGTTGCTGTTCTAGAAAAATACTGCCAATTTCGCAACAAATCTCCGGATTGGGAACGTCATATTGCAAGGAATGCAGCAAATATTCTAATGCTTTTTTAGGTTGTTCTAGCTTCTCATAACATTTTCCACAAATCAAACAGGCTCCAATAATATCCGCTTTCCATCCTTTTTCCTCTTGAATAAATTGCTGCAATACCGGCAATGCTGCCCGGTATGCTCCATGATCCCACAATTCCCTTGCATAATAGTATTGTTCCCTCGGTGTAAACGTTTCCCCGCATAACAGCTTTTTTTGATAAATATGCAAATTTCGATCAGGATCCCCTGGTTTTTCCTTTCGATGAGAAATCCCTGCATCTCCATAGCGTATTTTCCCAAAGGGCACCACCGCTTCGTGCACTGCACCGGCAAATCGATATCCTTTATCTCTTCGAAAGATTCGCTCCCGATTAGAAGTCATTACAGGATTCCCCATTTCATCATACCACAAATAATATGGCAGATACACCATGTCTGCATCCGGTGATTTCAGAATTGCCTGCAGTTTCTTTTGATTTTCCCCTTCAACAACATCATCGGCATCCAACCACATCCAATACTCTCCCACACACTGAGAGATTCCATAATTTCTCGCAGCAGAGAAATCATCCTGCCATGGAAAATCATATATTTTGGCATCATACTGGGCTGCAACTGCCTTTGTATCATCCGTGGAACCAGTGTCTACAATGATGATTTCGTCTACTAGATCTGCAACAGAATGCAGACAGCGCCCCAAAACTGCCTCCTCATTTCGAACAATCATACACAAGCTGACCAATGGCATTCCTTGTTCCCCCTCTTCGTAATTGTGCTGCTTATACAAGCTATGGTGGAACCACTGCATACAATCCTGATGACAGAATAACAGTCATTTTGCTCTTTTTCCGTCATTTTCGAAAAATATGCTTTTGGGCCAATCCGCCAAAAAATACGGTGCACTATTTGCACACCGATTTTTTTGTTTCCCTATCTCATTCTATGCATCTCTTTTTTTTTGGTGCAACTCGCATTTTAAAAAGCCAAAAAACAAAACAGAAAAACATCGGACTGCTGTACTAAAAATACGACAGTTCGATGTTTCATTTTAGAGTAATACCCTATAAATACGGTCTATATGAAGTTACCACATAAATTCCCCACATCACGTTCAAATCATCGCACAGCGCGATAAAATACCGTGTTCCATACAAAAAGCTGTGTCAAATGCAGCTCCTTTGCCATTTTGATATAGTTGTTTGCATCACAAACAGACAAAAAATCTTTATACAATCATTGGTGCAGTTCTTCGTATTCGTGTTTTTTTGGACGGCTCATCAAATTTTGCAGTGCATCTTTGGCGTTCGCACCATCAAACAGCACATGATACAATTGTTCAGTAATGGGCATACTAACACCATATTTCTGTGCCAATTCCCATGCTGCATGACAGCAATAGTATCCTTCTACCGTACCAATCTGTTTTACTGCTTCCTCTGGCGAAACACCTTCCCCAATGAGTATACCTGCCCGACGATTCCGGCTATGCATACTACAGCATGTAACAATCAGATCGCCGATACCAGAAAGACCACCAAAGGTTTCCGCTTTACCACCCATTTTCACACCCAAATTGGTAATCTCGCGAATTCCCCTTGTCATTAGCGCCGCTTTGGTATTGTCACCACACTTTAAACCGTCACAAATGCCCGCTGCCAATGCAATAATATTTTTCAGTGCACCACCAATCTCACAGCCTACTGGATCTGTATTGATATAGATTCGCAGAGACTGATTCGAAAACACTTCTTGTATCTGTGCTGCAGTTGCCTCACATACAGATGCAGCGACCACTGTCGTCGGAACACCTCTACCCACTTCTTCCGCATGGGAAGGCCCCGTGATCACACCGACAGCATTCTCCGGGTAAACAGATTGGATAATTTGACTCATGGTATAAAAAGTTCCTTCTTCCAACCCTTTGCTGGCATTGACCAAAATCATTTCTTTTGTAATATAAGGTTTGACTTTTTCCGCTACCGAACGGATGAACCTGGAAGGAACGACAAACACGACCAGATCACTATGCTCCATACAGTGTGGATCACAGGTAAATCCAATTCCCTTAGGAATAGAAACGCCGGGCAATTTGGTCTTATGTTCCCCATCCCGCAAAATTGACTGTACCAATTCCTCTGAAATATCCCATACCGTCACTTGATGTGCATTCTGATACGCTGCAATGGCTAAACTTACTCCAAATGCACCGGCACCCAAAATTGTTACTTTTGCCATAATACCCTCCTCGCGTTAATGTTCATTATTCTTATTGGAATGTATTGAGAATTTATTTTCTGTTCCCTTAAGTAAACGTTCAATGTTGGCATGATGCATACAGATTACCCACAACGCCATCAATGCCGATAGGATTGTATTGAGCCATATATACCACATTGGCAAATCACCACGCTGCCACATTTGAAATCCAAATGTCACAAAAGGACAGCATGCAGAAGCAATGATCGACCCCAAAGATACATATTTGGTAATTACCAGCACAATTGCAAATATGACAATAAGACAGAGAAACACCTTCCAGTCAATACCCAGAAATACCGAAACACCAACCAATACGCCTTTTCCACCTTTAAAATGATAATACACGGGAAACACATGGCCCAAAATGGCAAAAATTCCTGCAATATAGCCAATAAAGTGCACATCCTGCTGAGCAGTCAGACCTGTATCCAAAACCATACAGATTTCACGGCTCAGGAATACCGCAACAATTCCCTTTGCAAGATCACCAATTAGTGTCAATACCGCACAGCCCTTTCCAAAGCATCGCAGCGTATTGGTCAAACCGGCATTATGACTGCCGAACTCCCGAACATCCTGATGTTTCCATAGTCGCACTACCAAAATAGCGCTGTTGAAACTTCCCAACAAATAGGAAACACCTGCCGAAAGCAAAATCGCCAAAAATAGCATATGATTTCCTCCGTTTTACTTTTCATCTCGAGCACGTTCGCGCACTACAAAACGCACTGGTGTTCCTGACAATCCGAATGTAGAACGAATCTGATTTTCAATATACCGCTGATACGAAAAATGAAACAGATCCGCACGATTGACAAAAATAACAAATGTAGGCGGCTTGGTACTAGCCTGTGTAATATAGTAGATTTTCAGGCGGCGTCCTTTATCCGACGGCGGCTGCACCCGTGTGGTTGCATACGCCAACACATCGTTGAGCATACCCGTCGAAATCCGCATCGTATTCTGTTCATATACTTCACGAATTTTCTCAAACAATTTAGGCACTCGCTGTCCAGTTTTAGCAGAAATGAACATGAATGGAGCATAGGACATAAAACTAAAATCGTTTTTCAATTTTTCCTCATATTCCCTCATAGTGCTATTGTCTTTCTCAATCAAATCCCACTTATTGACCACAATAATCGAAGCTTTTCCTTGTTCATGCGCATAGCCTGCTACTTTGGAATCTTGTTCCGTAAAGCCTTCTGCCGCATCAATCAATATCAAACATACATCTGCCCGATCCACTGCCATATAGGCACGCAATACGCTGTAATGTTCGATTCGTTCGGTAACTTTTGACTTTTTCCGAATCCCTGCTGTATCAATAAGCACAAATTTACCGTACTCATTTTCCACCGTTGTATCCGTTGCGTCACGAGTCGTTCCAGCTACGTTTGAGACGATCACACGCTCCTCTCCCGCAATCCGATTGACCAAAGAAGATTTTCCCACATTAGGTTTTCCAATGATCGCCACATGAATGGCATCCTCCTCTTCTTCCAATGTCTCCTCGGAAGGCAATAAATCATATACTGCATCCAGCATATCCCCCGTACCGTGTCCATGTGCCGCAGAAATAGGATAGGGTTCCCCAATGCCCAAATTATAAAATTCATACAGTTCCATTGGCGGGTCTCCAATGGAGTCACATTTATTAACTGCCAGTACCACAGGTTTTCCACTCTTCTGCAGCATACTGGCCACAGCACTGTCATCCGCAGTTACACCACACCGTACATCCGTCACCAACAAAATTACATCTGCACGTTCAATAGCAAGTTCTGCCTGTCGACGCATCTGTTTTAGTATCACATCATCTGTCACCGTCTCAATACCACCGGTATCCACCAGCATAAATGAACGATCCCGCCACTCCCCTTTTGCATATATGCGGTCTCGCGTAACACCGGGCGTATCCTCTACGATCGACAACCGCTGTCCGATCAATTTATTAAACAATGTAGATTTTCCTACATTGGGTCGTCCTACCACTGCTACTACCGGTAATGCCATGTTCGAACCTCTCCTTCTTTTGTAGTTCCAAAAACAAAAAAGAGAGACGACACGAGCCGCCTCTCCTCCTCGTACGAAATATTACGTTTTTTGCTTATTCTGCATCATCCATCTTCAGAACTGCAACACCCTTGTAATATCCACAGTTTTTGCAAACCTTATGTGGAGCCTTATATGCACCACAGTTGTCACATATGCTCATTGCAGGTGCATCGAGCTTCCAAACAGCAGAACGTCTCTTGTCACGTCTTGCTTTGGAGACCTTATTCTTTGGTACAGCCATGTTTTGGCACCTCCTTCTACTTTCGACAGTCGCAGGTGTTCTCGTTCAAGTTACACCCACAGATATCGCACAGACCCTTGCAATCCTCCCGACAAAGCATTTTTGTCGGCAGCATCAGCAAAAGATCTGACATTGCTGTCTCATTCATATCAATGCTGTCGTGTTCCGCCACGAGGTAGGTATCGTACTGATCTCCTTCGCTGTGCAACGACCGTACCACCGTATGTGTAAAATCATACGCATAGTCACGAGACAGCTCCGCAAGGCAGCGGTCACATACCACATGCAGCGTACAAGAGACATTATATTTTAAGGTAACGATACCGGCACGATTTAGAAACGCCCCCGATACTTTTACCGGCGCATCAAATGTGTACCCTCGTACATCCGTCAGTTCCTCCGGCATCATTTCGTATTCCACCGGCAAGCACATTCCTTCTACCTGAAAAAGCTCTCGCAGCTGTATTACCATACCTGCTTCCTTTCACGCATTGCATCATTTATTTATTATAACAAAACTCAGCCTGCATTGTCAAGTCCTTTTCAAAAATTTTAAAAAAGACCGTATCTTCTGCTATTTAATCGATAAACTTTGTAACAGATGACGGCAGTTCATCTGCGTCTGCAGATACTGTAAATGTAACAGAAGAATCATCACCAGTCAATTTATCCAATTTTTCCAGCATACGTCCCAGTGCTTCAAAATCAGCGCCGGCAACCTTCAAGATACCATCTACATAGATTTCTTTAATGTCATAATTGCCTGCCAGCATACCTGCTACAAAACCATAAAATGCATCAAAACTATCAATACCAAACTGATCAGTATCGCACCATCTTACCTTGTAACTAATAGAACGGCGCAGTGTTTCGCCTTTTTCGATGCATACGAGACAGCCATTTGTATCCTTTACTGCTGCATTAATTTTATCGATAATGATCTTTGTCTTTCCGCTTCCTTTTTTTCCTGTAATCAGTTGAATCATAATAAAACTCCTTTCGCACCGAAATTTCTTACGGTCGCTCTTTCATATTCTATCACAGCCGCTGCAGGGCTGCAACTTCCCGATAGTTACTTTGCCAACAACGCTTCCAATGCTGCTTTCTGATCTTCATACCCTGGCTTGCCCAGCAACGCAAACATATTGCGCTTATAACTTTCCACGCCCGGCTGGTTGAACGGATTGACACCCAGCAGATAACCGGAAACTGCACAAGCTTTTTCAAAGAAATAAATTAGATATCCCAGACTCTTTTCCGAAACATCCTCCACTTCCAGAATCATATTCGGCACACCGCCGTCTGTATGTGCCAGAACAACCCCTTCAAGTGCTTTGCGGTTTACCACAGACATATTCTGCCCGGTCAAGAAGTTTAAACCATCCAAATTTTCTGCATCGGGTTCCAGATAAAAATCCTGCTTTGGCTTCTTAATATCGACAACCGTTTCAAACAGCACACGGCTGCCTTCCTGAATATACTGTCCCATAGAGTGCAGATCCGTAGAAAATACTGCTGAAGACGGGAAGATGCCTTTATTATCCTTGCCTTCACTTTCGCCGAACAATTGCTTGTACCACTCCGACATCATCACAAAACTTGGCTCATAAGAAACCAGCATCTCCACATTTTTACCCTTGCGATATAAAATATTACGCAGTGCCGCATACTTATAGCAATCATTCTGTTCAAAATCCGCTTCCAGTTCCTTTTGTGCCTGTGCAGCACCTGCCATTAACGCCTCAATATCACAGCCTGCCACAGCGATCGGCAGAAGACCTACAGCAGTCAATACAGAATAACGGCCTCCTACGTCATCCGGAACAACAAATGTTTCGTACCCTTCTGCATCAGACAATTCCTTTAATGTACCTTTAGCTTTGTCTGTTGTAGCGAATATATGATCCTTTGCCCCTTCTTTACCATACTTTTTTTCCACCAGCTGTTTAAACACACGAAACGCCAGTGCAGGTTCTGTAGTAGTACCAGATTTAGAAATTACATTCACAGAGAAATCTCTTCCTTCGCAAATAGAAATCACTTCATTGAGATATGTTGGATTGATGTTATTTCCAACATAATAGATATCTGGTGTATCCTTCTTTAAATTATTATAAAACGGCGACTTCAGAAATTCGATTGCTGCACGAGCACCCAGATAAGAACCGCCAATACCAATCACAACCAAAACCTCAGAATGATTCTGGATTTTCTTTGCCGCAGCCTTGATCCGTGCAAACTCCTCTTTATCGTAATCGGTCGGCAATGTAAGCCAGCCCAGAAAATCTGCTCCCAGACCAGTCTTATCATGCAGCATCTTTGCAGATGCCTCCACCTGATGACGAATGCCATTCAATTCATCCTCGCCTACAAAATTAGCCAGATATTTTGTATTCAGCTTCACTGACATAATACCATTCCCTCCACTTTCTATCAGGCATAAATGCCATACAGTGCACCATAATCAGCACACAAGGTATTGTACAACCACTTTACCATATCTATCATACTATATTCTTGGCTGGATTGCAAGAGATATCTGGATTCTTGTATAATATATACAAATTTTACATTTATAATTTTAACATTTTGACTGTTATTTTTTGAAGAGCGTCCCAATAATTTTGTTTCCTCACATCATCTGCTGCCACCACTTCCATTTCATATAACAGGGTATCTCCTTCATAAAACGCTGCCGTACCCAGTTTCTGTCCTTTTTTCACAGGCGCATCCACATACCGAGGCAATACCAGAACCGTTTCCAACTCGTCACTTTGTCTTGGTACCACCAGAAGGCGCATTTTTCCTGGCTCTGCAAGCACAGCATTTTCCACGCCGCTTCTTATGTGCACAGGATAGAGGAACTCACCAGAAAAACCAGGCTGCACTACCTTCCATCCAGCAAATCCCTTACGAAGCAATGATTTTGCCAACGCAAATCGATCTTCGTCTGTCTCACATCCCAGCACAATTGCCACACATTGCATATGCTGTCGCTGTGCACCGGCAGCAATACTCCAACCGTTTTCAGAAGAATGACACGCTTTGAAACCAATACTGGTTTCATCGGTTCTTGCAAACGTATTTTCATTCACCAGTTCCGTTGCCTCTCCCCGGAGAAAATCACGCCATGTCTGAAAATACGGTGTCAGCACTTCATATTCTGCCAGTGCCCGGCACAGCAATGCTAGATCTTTTGCGGTTGTATACTGCGATGCGCTATCGTCTCCCTGTGGACTAGAAAACCAGGTGTTTCGCATATCAAGATCAAACGCACGTGCATTCATTTCCTTTACAAATTCTTCTACACTTCCCGAAATTCCCACTGCCAAGGCTATTGCCGCATCACCCGCATTTCCTATGATCAACCCTTTAAGCAAATCTTCCACTGTCATTTTTTCTCCCGGCATCAACCATATAACTGCACCTTGAATCCCTTCTACTGCCCCAGTTGCCTCCACTTGTGTTTCCAACTGCCATTCTCCTGATGCCAACATTTCTGCTGTTAATAGTGCAGTCATTAATTTTGCCATAGTGCCGCAGGATACTTTTTGCTCCGCATTGGAACCGAGCAATATCGTTCCTGTCTCCATCTCCATAAGTACGTAAGATACTGCTGCAATTTCTGATTCTTCTTCCGCATAAACCTGGATATGCACACCGGTCAGACAGCACATCAATGCCGCCAAAATCGCCAATAGCCTTTTCATACGTATCACCTCTTGGCAATATATGCATCAATCATACCAAAAAGTCGCTTTCATCATCGAAAGAAAATCAGAACAAAAGTGTCAGCATAGAAAAACGACACCCCGTTTCCGAAGTGCCGTTTTTCCCTCTTACTATTCTACTCAATCTTTGAAAAAGATGTCACAATCATTCCTTAACGATGTACTTGTCAATCGCCTTTATCAATGCTTCCGGATCGTCAGTATGTGCCTGCAGCTTAATCGGCTTTGAAAGATCCAAACTAAAAATACCCATAATGGACTTTGCATCAATCGCATATCTGCCGGATACCAGATCAATATCATAGTTGAATGACATTACCGTATTCACAAATTCCTTTACATCATTAATTGCACTGAGCTGAATTTTGGTCTCATACATAACAATAACCTCCTTTGAAAGGCATCGTTTCTGCCCCTCGTGGTGTCGCAATTTCTACAGAACGAAATCAAAAGCTTCTCTGCGACAACGTGCACATCGCTTAGAACTTTTCTTTGTTCTGTAGTTATAGCATACCACGAAAAAATTTCCTTGTCAAGATGATTGCATCAATTTCGTCATTATAGTATAATAGAATAGGATTTATAACCAATTTTTTTGACAGCGATGATAATTTTTACGTAAATTCGGTGAAAAATACACGAAAATTATGTCGGATTTTCTGTGTATTTTCAGTGATTTCTACGTTTTTTAAAGGAGGAACTACCCTTGCGATACTACTTTTTTACATTTGGCTGCAAAGTCAACATCTGTGATACCGCCAGTATGAAAGCACTGTTAAATCGTTCCGGTTACACTGCGGCTCCAGATGCGGGCACCGCAGACATTATTTTCTTCAACTCCTGCACCGTTACTGCCTCTGGTGATAACCGGCTGTGTACCGCCATACGCAAAACACGAAAAGCCTATCCCAATGCTGTTCTGGTACTGACTGGCTGTTACGCCCAGGCATATCCAGAAAAAACTGCTGCAATTTCTGAGGCAGACCTGATTTTGGGAACCAAAGATCGTGCGCGTCTCCCCAAACTACTCGAAGAATATTTTCATACACATACTCATCGACAAAATGTAATAACTTATAACGGCAAAGAACTGTTTGAATTCCTACCCTATGACAGCATGCCCGACAATACTCGTGCTTTTTTAAAAATCCAAGACGGCTGCAATTGCTTTTGCAGCTACTGTATCATTCCTTACGCTAGGGGACGATGCCGCAGTCTTTCTCTAGAGAAAATAAGGGAAAGCGTTCTGCGCTTTATCAAAAATGGTTACTGTGAAATTGTTCTCTGCGGCATCAATCTAGGATTTTATGGCATGGAATGGGGCGGTTCTCTGGCAGACGCCGTGGAAACAGTTGCGGAAATACCCAACGTACAACGTATTCGTCTGGGCTCACTGGAACCGGAACTTCTCACCCAATCGCAACTGCAACGACTTGCACGGATTCCAGAATTTTGTCCTCAGTTCCACATTTCCCTCCAAAGCGGATGCGATAACACACTAAAACGTATGAAACGCAAATACGACAGCCAAGAATATGCCTTAATCTGCGAACGTATTCGCCAATTCTTTCCAAACTGTGCCATTACCACAGATTTTATGGTAGGATTCCCCGGCGAATCTGATGCGGATTTTGAAGAATCTCTAGCATTTGCCCGCAACTGTCGATTTGCTTCCATGCATGTTTTTCGCTATTCACCACGTCCAGGTACATGTGCAGCTGACCTTCCGGATAAAGTACCTGAAGCTGTTAAAACCAAGCGGATGGAATTGGCACAAGCAGTTGCAAAAAACGAAAAAGAACGCTTTCTCCGTACACAAGTAGGAAAAGTAGTACCTGTCCTTTTTGAGCGGGAACACGATGACAAATTTCACATTGGACATGCACCAAATGGGACAATCATACGGATTTCTTCAAAAAACACAAAAAAAAGTTTGCGTAATACAATTTTTTATGTTAAAATAGAAGAGAGTGATGCGAATTGCTGCTACGGGTCTCCCGTGCACATTGACGCAAATTCATGATAAAAGGAGTTTTACCATGTCTGTTTTTCGTATTTATGTGGAAAAAAAGCCGGAATTTGCTGTTGAAGCACGTTCTGTATTGAGCGATGTGCAAACAGCACTACGGTTAAATGTTTCCGAAATCCAGATTTTTCATCGCTATGATGCAGATCATCTAACGCAGGACGCTTTCGATCGTGCGGTACCTACCGTTTTTTCTGAACCTGCTGTTGATCACATTTACCGAGAATTGCCGAAATTGCAGGACGGTCAAAGAATGTTCGCCACCGAATATTTGCCCGGTCAGTTTGACCAGCGCGCTGACAGCTGTGAACAATGTATCCAGATTCTTCTGCAAGGAGAACGCTGCCGTGTCAGAACTGCCGATGTTTACATAATAACAGGAAATCTGTCTGATGCAGAATTTGATCGTTTGAAAAAATATCTAATTAATCCGGTAGAACGCCGGGAAGCAGCAATGGAATTACCAGAATCTCTGGATACCAACTATTCCATTCCCACCACTGTAGAGACACTTCACGGTTTTACTGCAATGTCCGAAGAAGAACTACAGAAATTCATCGAAGATTACGGTCTTGCAATGGATCTGGGAGACATAAAATTCTGCCAAATTTATTTTCGTGACACAGAACATCGAGATCCTACTATCACGGAAGTACGTATGATTGATACATATTGGTCTGACCACTGCCGTCACACCACATTCCTTACACAGATTTCAAATGTAGATATTCCTACCGATTACATCAAAGATACATATGATGCTTATGTAGAAGTCCGCAGCGAACTAGGGCGCAGTGAAAAGCCAATGACTTTGATGGATCTGGCAACCATTGCCGCACGCAAGCTAAAAGCGGATGGAAAGCTGCCGGATCTGGACGAAAGCGAAGAGATCAATGCATGTTCCGTCAAGATCAAGGTCGATATTGGAAGCAAGGAAGAGGACTGGATCCTCATGTTCAAAAATGAAACACACAATCACCCGACTGAAATCGAACCTTTCGGCGGTGCCGCAACTTGTCTTGGCGGTGCCATTCGTGATCCATTGTCTGGCCGATCCTATGTTTATCAGGCAATGCGTGTAACAGGTGCGGCAAATCCGCTGGTACCGGTCGAAGATACCATTGCTGGAAAACTGCCTCAGAGAAAAATTACAGTTGGTGCTGCCAACGGATACAGCTCTTATGGCAACCAGATTGGGCTGGCTACTGGTCATGTAGCAGAAGTATATCATCCGGGATACATGGCAAAGCGTATGGAAATCGGTGCCGTATTAGGTGCAGCACCAGTCTCCAATATTCGCAGAGAAGCCCCCATTCCAGGGGATATCGTCATCCTGCTGGGCGGCAAAACTGGTCGAGACGGCTGCGGCGGTGCAACTGGTTCTTCTAAGTCACATACGGTAGAATCTCTTGGGCACTGCGGCGCAGAAGTACAAAAGGGAAATGCACCGGAAGAACGCAAACTCCAGCGGCTTTTCCGTAATCCGGTGGTTACCAAAATGATCAAGCGCTGCAATGACTTTGGTGCAGGCGGTGTTTCCGTTGCAATTGGTGAACTGACGGACGGTCTGGAAATCGATCTGAATGCGGTTCCCAAAAAATATGATGGATTAGACGGTACAGAAATTGCCATCAGTGAATCACAGGAGCGTATGGCTGTTGTAGTTGCCAAAGAGGATGCGGAAAGATTTATTAAGGAAGCCGGTAAAGAAAATCTGGAAGCAACTATTGTTGCTACAGTACAAGCAGAGCCTCGTCTGAAAATGCACTGGAACGGCAACACCATCGTTAACCTTTCCCGTGAATTTTTGAATTCCAACGGTGCAGCGAAACACACCGAAATCACCATCGAATCTCCCCAGCAGGCACCGGAATCAGCATTAACTGATTGTGCAGATGCTTGGACAGAACTATTATCTAGCCTGAACGTTTGCTCACAGAAGGGTCTGATCGAAGAATTTGACTCCACAATCGGTGCTGGTACAGTACTGATGCCTTTCGGCGGTATATACCAGCTTTCACCATCACAGGCAATGGCTGCAAAAATTCCAGTGCTCGAAGGCGAGACAAACACCTGCTCTCTCATGGCATGGGGTTATAATCCCAATATCAGCGAACGAAATCCGTATCTGGGCGCTATGGATGCAGTTATCACCTCAATTGCAAAGGTTGTTGCAGCAGGCGGCAGCTGGCACCACTGCTGGCTCACCTTTCAGGAATATTTTGAACGAACACAAAACGATCCAAAACGATGGGGCAAGCCGATGGCGGCTCTCTTGGGTGCATTTAAAGCACAGCTGGAGTTGTCATGCGGTTCCATTGGCGGCAAGGATTCTATGTCGGGCACTTTTGAAAATATTGATGTACCGCCAACACTGGTTTCCTTCGCCGTTTCAACTGCAAAAGCAGATAAAGTTGTCTCCACAGAGTTCAAAGCTGCAGGCGACAAAGTGATTATGCTTCGGCCGACCACAGATGCAAATGGTATACCCAATTTTGACAGTATTCGTACCACATTCGACAAGGTGGAAAAAATGATTGCTGCCGGCAGAGTACGGGCAGGCTGGGTCATTGATTTCGGTGGTGCTGCCGAAGGTATTGCAAAAATGTGTTTTGGCAACGGCATCGGCTTCACATTCCAGAGACAGTTAACTGATGCAGAACTATTCCAACCCTGCTGCGGCGGATTCCTTCTGGAACTTAACGGCAATGCGCAGGACGATGAAGACGTTATCGGTATCACCTTTGAAAAGCCGGAAATCGTTACGGAAAAATATGCACTCCAACTGGACAAGCTTTTATCCGTTTGGGAAAAGAAACTGGAACCAGTATTCCCATGCCGCATCAAGACTTCAACAGAAAAACCGGAAAAACTATCTTATCCGAGAAAAACAACCATCAGTCCAATTGCAACTTCTAAAACACCGCAGCCGCGTGTTCTGATCCCGGTATTCCCAGGCACAAACTGTGAATATGATACTGCCCGTGTCTTTGCACGTGCCGGTGCAAGGCCACAGACATTTATTGTACGCAATCTGACACCGGACGCAATTGAAGATTCCATTACTACCTTCGCCGCTATGATTAAACAAGCACAAATCATTATGATACCAGGCGGTTTCAGCGGCGGTGATGAACCGGAAGGCAGTGCAAAATTCATCACTGCATTCTTCCGCAATCCACGCATCAAAGATGCTGTTCACGAACTGCTTCAGTACAGAGATGGTCTGATGCTGGGCATTTGCAATGGATTCCAAGCATTTGTCAAACTGGGACTGATACCTTTCGGCGAAATTATGGACATGACCGATGTTTCCCCTACGCTGACCTTTAATACGATTGCTCGTCACCAGTCTATGCTGGTTCGCACAAGAATTGCTTCGAATAAATCCCCATGGCTGTACGGAACCGAAGTCGGTGACATCCACACAGTTGCCGTCTCCCACGGCGAAGGCCGCTTTGTCGCACCGCCGCAACTGTTGGCGGATTTGGCAAAGAATGGACAGATTGCAACTCAGTATGTGGATATGAACGGCGATCCAACTATGGATATACACTACAATCCTAATACTTCTATGATGGCAATCGAAGGCATCACTTCTCCCGATGGCAGAATTTTTGGTAAAATGGGACACAGTGAACGAATCGGGCAAAATCTGTACCGCAATGTACCAGGTGAGAAGGATCAGAAAATTTTTGAAAGCGGTGTCAACTACTTTAAATAAGAATCAAAAATTTTTTAGGCAATACCGTACAATTCGAATGCGTAGATTGCGCAGCAATTTTTGTTTTAGATAGGAAAGTGACAACGAAGCAATACTTGATGTATTGCAAGGAGGAACTTTTCTATATCAAGCAAAAACGGCAAGCTAGATACGTATTCAGAAGAAGGCGGAAATTGTGCGGTGCTGCCTTTATTCAAAAGAAAGGACAAGTTTGTCGTTATGACAAGCTTGTCCTTCCTTTTAAATAATAGATCCTATATAACACAGCATTACATGTTGATATACAGTTAATTTTCATGTTAAAACCAATTTACAAAACTCATTTTTCTGCAAATACCGTATCTGTTAGCAACTGCTGTGCTGCATCGAAATCCACCTGCAATACCGATTCTCCACCGATATCGGCACCGCTATACATACCGTCCGCTGGTATTCGTTGCTGTTCTACGTCATATGTCAAAAGTTTTATCGGTGTTGTCACTGCATAACCATATAACGATCCAACAGAAAGATTGGTGGTCATTTCCGGCAGCGCGGACAGGCAAACGGATATCAGACGAAATGGATTTTTCTTAACTTTTTCCATCACCTGCTGCATCACTGTCCTCTGTCTTTCAGTACGCTCAAAATCGGCATTGCCTACATAACGAATTCGGCTATAAGAAAGTGCCTGTTTGCCGTTCAATGTCAGCGTACCACCACCTTCCAGCAAGTCGTCTTCCCGATCATCTCCCATAATTTCATTAACTTCACTGATAAGAATCTCATTTACTGCCTGTGCCTCATCATCAGAGATGGTTAACTCTACTCCTCCCACAGCATCTATCATCGCCGCTGTGGCAGAAAATGTTACCATCACATAATCATCAATATGCACCTGATAATTCGATTCTATCGTATCCATGAGCAATTCCGGTCCGCCATAAGAATATGCTGCATTAAGTTTTCCGCTGCCGTTACCTGGAATCTCCACATAGGCGTCACGCATAAACGACGTCATATAAATTTCATTTGTTTTGGCATTCATCGACACCAAGATCATAGAGTCTGACCGACCTCGTTCTACCTCAGGATCTCGTGTATCTGTCCCAATCACCAAAACATTTTTTACATAGGAAGCATTTAAACTACCGCTGGTATAGCCTCGATCTCCTGTTTCTACTCGATTCATACTCACTATACCAATCATAGCTATAACAGAATACAATAGGAATATACCGATAACGACACAGAAAATCGATTTGACGATCCGCCCAAATACAGAACTGCGTCTACTGCGTTTTTGAGGTACCCGATTATGACCGTTTGATACCTTATTATCCCACTGCGGCTGTGCGGTGCCCGCTGATCGTCTCTGCTGCGGCACTCTCTGAGGGGGACGTCTTTCTCCGGCAGGATATCGATAATTTCCGCCCTGCGGCGTATACCCCTGATGTGAATGATATGACGAAGAGCCATCTGGTCTACGGTATCTTTCGGGATTCTGGCTTCTGTATCCGTTTTGTCCCTGCGTTCTTCCGCCGGGTACATAGCCGCCCTGACGAGAATAACTGCCACCCTGTCTCTGCCCTGGGGAATTTCTATAGGAATTTCCCGGGGTATAATCAACCTTTCGGTTCGTGTATTGTCCATTTGGAACGCTGCCATTTTGTCTGCCATATCCATCGTAACCGTATCTATTAGAACCATCAGCATTGCTATAATGCCCGGCATATCCGTTCTGTCCATATGTATTCTCACGATACGGAGATTGTGATGTCGGCCGCCGCATCTTATCTTTCTCTAACTGCTGCGTATCATACTGATCCGTCGGCTTTCCTGCATCAGCAGCACGAAAAAACATGGTTTCCTCTGCATCTGTATTTTCCTGATGCCTACGGTTTTTCTCCATTGCGGAAACTCCTTTCTGATTGTTTTGCCTCTATCGAATTCGCACCGCAAATGCCGTAAGCACTGTCAGTACCACGTGATATATCCAGAAAAATTGTGCTGTCATTTCTGCGTACGCCCCTGTAACGATATGCATCATTACAAGACATATTCCCAGCAGCACAGAAACAACCTGCAATATAATACCGACCTGTGCAGCACGTCTAACACGGCGAGCACCTAGAAGCAAGGATGCTGCGCCGAAACCAGTTCCACCCACAGTCATAGAAGCGCTGACACAGCCAACATCGCTGGTTTCTCGCTGAAACAAATGGTGCATAGAAGTAGGAACAATTTTCAAAAGATGTTCCGGAAATTGAAACAGTGAGGATAAACGCATTAGTGTGACAGAACAATCTACGCTCCGAATGATGAGTGCAATTTTTTCCTGCCGCAGTGCCTGCATTTGTTGACGAACTTTTTCATCTGCTGTTATTGAAATGGAAAACATGGCAGAAAGTACACCGCTCACAGAAAGATAGAGCACGTCACCATCTCCTTCGACAAGTTCTGCCTCTCTAGTTTTGGTCGGCAGACCCTCAATGTTATGATTCGCCATCATTTCCCTGCTCCCAAACAGAACCCTGCGGTTTTGAATCCAGCCGCAAAGTCCAAGTCCATCTTTACAAACAAAATCATCCACCGGACGAATGGCGTGCTGATCCGGAATCATCTCTGCAAACGCATGCTGCAATATGCTATCTGCATGCTGTACAAGGCTTGCAGCATCTAAAAGAACCTCATCCACCTTTGCCCCGGAAAATACTTTTAGCCCCTGAATCTGAACAGAACCCTGTGGAAACAGATCAGTTGCCTCCACCAACAGTGCATTGGTATCAAAAAAGTCATCCACACTCTGATATCCCATCATAGCGCTGTCGGATCTTGCAGCTTTTTTGGACTCCCGTTCCAAAGGAAGATTTACTACCATTGCGCTTGCCACACAGCACCCAGCTGTTAAAAGCATTGCCAGCAGCGACACAAAAAAACTGAACCACTCAGCACCAAAATCGGTTCCCATGCGAATAAAACTCATACCCAATGCAATAAGCAAAGAAACACCTGTTTCTATCGGAACAAGGGTACGGCAAACACTGTCCGCCATATCCGCTGAATATGTATACCGCATAATATCACAAACACCAGCAGCTTTTCGTACAGAGGACACCACCGGAAAATCACTAACAACACCTCTCGCCAGAAGTTCTGCTGTTTCTTCCTGTGAAACATATGAAAGAACACGTTTCTGTCCGTCTCTTGCAATCACATTGACATTGCGAAGTGCCCGACGTACTACCAAAAGCCGACCGACCACATTAAAAAACAATGCCAGAAGGGCACAAGGTACAAATAAATGTACCGTTTCCAGTTGTAACATCGATGGAAATAACACTGCTAATATTGCACCTATCACAGAAGGTATCAAAGGCAAAATCGCAGCACTATCACTGTCGGCATGGAACCGAAAAAGATTCCATATGCCCTTTTTTACTGTCGGAAAGGCGATCACTATACCCAAAATTGCCATTAGAAGCTGTACCAAAGCATAAATTCTAGGCGTCAACAGTGTCATAATGGTTCCATTTCCCATTGTCTCATTAAATGCCATGACTGCACCTGCAATTGCCAGCAAGAGCAGCGCAGCAAACCGAAAGAACACTACATTTCGTAAACCGATCAGGTTGCGGCGAATAACGCCGAGATTATCCGGATGCCGTTTCTGTGCGTCTACACCAAAAGCATGACTGCGCACTCGCTGCCGCAGATTGTGGGTACTGGTTGTCTCCTGCTTTCCTTGATAATAATAGTCTGTTTCCTCTTCCCATTTACGGCGGGAAACCGGGGCCTTCTCCTGTTGACAAAATTCCTTCGCAGAGGAAAACTGTCCAGTCACTGACTCTTTTGCATAGGAACTTTCCGTCTTACGACGCCGATTCTTTTTTTGCTTCTCTCTCGCACGAGTGGAATCCTGCATTTGCCGTATGCTAGGCTGATGCAAACTTTGCACCGCTTTTTCTTCTGTTGCCGATTCCTCCTCAATCAGTTTAACAGCACCGTCATAACTATTTTCTCCCTGTGAAACATATGTATTGCTGTACTGCTTTGCGCCAGCAGCATGAATAAAGGAAACTTTTCCACGCCGCAGCTGCTGAGTCGGGAATCGCTCCCGCATCAATTCGGGTATTTCCGATTCCTTTGCAGCAGTTGCCTCTTTGGCCGCCTTGATATGAGAAATCGTAGACTTGATATCCACCAGTTTCTCTTCATTATCTTCGGGCAATGAGCGACGAACTTCCCGATATCCGGCACGTCCCCGAGCCAATGGTGCCTTAGACGTTGCCGCTATAACAAGTTTTTCTGTTTCCAGTTTGCCATGGGAAATCGGACCTTTCTTTGTACGTTGAATACCAGAACGCTTCCCGTCCTCACTGTATTCATTTAAAATTTCTTCTAACGTAAATTTATGATCTGCCATTCTCTACTCCTATTTTGCCGCAGGAACCATACGCTGGCGCACTGCTTCATATAGAAAAATTCCTGCCGCCACCGACGCATTCAAAGAGTTGACCTTTCCACGCATCGGCAACCGTAACATTGCATCACAGGTTTCACGAACCAATCGGCTTATGCCAAAACCTTCTGAGCCAATGACAAACGCCGTGCCTCCAGTAAAATCCGCCTGTGTATACATTGTGCCTCCCGCATCGGTACCATAAATCCATACACCGTATTTCTTGAGTATTTCCATCGCCGCCGTCAGATTGGGAACACGCGCTACCGGCAACCAGCTTGCCGCTCCTGCGGAAGTCTTTCCTACAGTCAACGTCAATGAAGCACTGCGCCGTTTAGGAATCACTACACCATGCGCTCCCGCTGCCTCTGCTGTCCGGATAATCGCTCCTAAGTTGTGTGGATCCTGTATTCCATCACATAGAACCAAAAGGGGCGGCTCACCTTTTTCTTTCGCAATCTGCAACAATTCCTCCAGTGAAACATAACTGCCGCAAGCCCCTTCTGCTGCCACACCCTGATGTACGGCACCATCCGTCATTTGTGTCAGCTTTGCCTCCGTGACAACTTTTACGGGAATATCCTTCGACTTGGCAAGCTGAATAATCTCCCGCAAGCCGCCGCTCTCCTGACTAACATATAGCATGTCGATCTTTGCGCCGCTCCGCAGCGCTTCCATGACAGGGTTGCGTCCGGCAATCCTGTCATTTTCCGTTTCTTTGCCTTCCCGGTCTCTGGAGTATGACATCCGGGGCTGAGATTTTTTCTGACTCATGGCAATCCTCCATATTTTCATTCAATGCGAATCTATCCTATTATTTTCGTCATCTGGCAACAACGCCCGCTTTATGCAATGTGCTTTTATCGCTCATTTTTTCACTGTACATATGCCCTTTTATCAACCAACAGACATGATGACAGTATCTTTCTCTATGCTGCAAAGAATGGACACTTCAAACAAAGCAAGAAAATGCGGATGCAAGATGTCTATGAAAACACAAACTTTTTGAAATAGCCCAATACTTTTTCATTATAACATGCCTTTTCAAAAAATACAAGTTTTCATTCCCCTCTTTCCAAAATTTTTCGCCAATAACCATTTTCCTGACAAAAAACTGCCGCACATAAATTTTACAAGATTTGTAGAATGCTGCCTTAATGAAAAATGAAGCATGCCGTTGCCGTGGCAACCACACTCAGCAGCATAATCAAAAGATACCGCACCCAAAGCGGGCACCGTTTCCGCCTGGACGGAGAAGCGTTCTCCAACATCGTGTATGCAGCTTCCTTTGCCAATTCTTGCGGAAACTGTGTCATGCCCGGTCTTAAATAAAACACTGCCTTTTCAAAATACAGACTATCTGGATGATTGATTTCGATTATTTTCTTATGCACGCCTTTTACCATAATGATAACCCTCTCTGTTTTAGGACAGCTTTATATAGCGTCGCCCTATTATTTCAAAAAACATCTTTGCAACTGTAGTATGACCGGTTCTTTTGTTGTATAATCAGTTGCATTCCAAATTTTATCATTTATCATAACAATATAGCACATATCTATAATCTACAATCTACGATTCTATCTCTTAAATTAGAAATACCTTATGAAGAAATACCTTATGCACCGCAGTAAACTGCCGCAGGATTCCAAATACATTGATTGAATCCCGAAATCCTCCGCAATTTACTGCAGTCCAGCTGCTTTTTGTGGAAAACTTTGTGGAAACAGTGGAAAAGTTACGTTTTTTCAACATGCCAAATCATTGTGGAATCCTGTGGAAAGCATATTTTTCTTTTTGGCGTGCTCGCATAAATTTGACTTGTTCGTACAAATTTTAAACACTGCTTATATGCATACAAGGCAATCATGCAAACTTGATTTATTCCTCGTCATCCGCCAAAAGCGGCATGGGCAGTGCATCTGTCCGAAACGGTGCTGCCGGTATTCCGTTGAAACCGTACAAAGATACCGGTCCGTAATTCACCCAGTTATAACGCACCGTCTGCGGATAAGGAACAAATTCACTTGTTAGTCTTACTGTGTTGCCCGCCAATATTGGCTTTGCGGGATAGTATATCCCATCTGCACCCGATATAGCAAATCCAACTGGTTCCCCATGCCACTGCATGCCCTTTTCTGCATGGGAAAATGTAACAATAATCGTATCTCCTTCGACTGTACAATGATGATAAAGAGGACCAAACGCATCCAGTTCTCTTTGTTTATAGACATGATAACGTGCTTGCAGCGCCAACCGATGTCCGACTGGACGCTTTTCCGTCGGATGAATATTCCCCAATTCCCCACAATCCAATATCACGGCAATCCCCGTGTGTTTCACTGTTCGAAAAACCCGCATCTGTGCCTCACGTATTTTGCTCCAGGATTCACTTTCAGGATCGCCCAGATAAGCAAACATGGGAAGCTGCACCAGTATGAAAGGGAGAGTATCGTTCTCAAAATCATGACGCCAACGTGAAATCATGACAGTCAGCAAAGTGGCATAAGAATTTGGACGATGTTCGTCGTTTTCTCCCTGATAGTAGAAAACACCTGCCAGTGTATAAGGCGTGATCCGTTTGAGCATCAAGTGATACATTCCCGCCGGACGATATGGGCTTTTGATGCCCATAGGTCCCGGCCAGCGATTTTCACCACACCGTCGAATGATCTCTTCCCATGGTGTGTTACCATCCTCCTGATAGCACTTTTCCATCCGCGCTGTCCATGCAGAATGGTACTCCAGATAAGCATCATATTCTGCAATCATCTGTTCATCCGTCTTGGAGGCCGTTGCCTTTCGATAATCTTCCAGGTAGGCATGCCCCGCCCTATGCGCCTCCAAATCACTCTCCGGCATCCAGCAGCTGACAGACGAACCGCCATAATTACAGCCGATAATTCCTACTGTTACACCCAATTGCTGTGCCAGTTCTTTGGCGGCATAATATGCGACAGCTGACCAATTTGCGCATGTTTCTTTGTTGGGCAGCTGCCAAATACTTTTAGAAAATTGAATTTCATAGTCTGAATCCGCAAATACATTCCGTGGCACTTGATAACAGCGAACGCTTAAATTCTGACACTGCATTTGCTCGTCCTGCCAGCCATTGGCATCTTTCAGCATAAATTCCATATTGGACTGACCGCCTGCCAACCAAACTTCTCCATATGCCACATCATGGAATGTCCTATTATTGACTGTCATTGTTAGTCCAGTACCCGCGGACTGAGGCGGCAGAAACACCCGCCATGAACCATCTTTCTTTACTATTGTATGAACGGCTATCTTCCTTTCCGGAATAGCAACATACACCTTCTCACCAGGTGTTCCGCTGCCAAATACGACTGCATTTTTTTCACGCTGCAACACCATATAATCAGTAAATATTGGAGCAATTGTTATCATATTTCTCGTTTCCTTTCAGTATTGGGACAGCATCGCACATCATACAGTATATGTAAAGTCGTACGGCATCGTCTCCATATATTTCTTCCATACAGACAAAATTATTATACAAGGTTTCCATATGGCTGTCAATGGAAAGCCGGCTTTTCTTTTTGCAATAGCTATTGACATTATATACGGTCTGTGATACAATACCAAAAAAACAGTTCCTAATTGACCAAAGGAGGTCTTTATGGCAAAACAACACTGGAAAGGCAGCGTCTTGCTGGCACCTGTTCCACCTACGCTCGTCACCTGCGGTACGCTAGAGCATCCCAATGTACTGACAATTGCATGGACAGGTGTATTGGCAACGCACCCTCCTATGACTTACATTTCCGTGCGTCCCTCCCGTTATTCGCATGATATTATTGACAAAAACGGCGAATTCGTCATTAATTTAACCACCTCTGCAATGATGCAGGAAACCGATTTCTGCGGTGTACGCAGCGGCAGAGACACTGACAAATTCGAGGCGTGTCATTTAACTCCCGAACCCGCAAAAACAGTACGGGCACCACTTATTGCAGAATGTCCCGTCAATCTGGAATGCCGTGTGGTAAACAAAAAAACGCTGGGCACACATACAATATTTGAAGCAGAAATTACCGGCGTCAATGTGGATGACCGCTATCTGGATAGCAAAGGGAAACTCAATTTACAGCAATGTGGTCTTATGGCATATGCCCACGGAGAATATTTCGCACTGGGGCGCAAACTGGGAAACTTCGGTGATTCCGTGCGTAAAAAGAAGAAGCCCCGCAAACGTTCCGCCAAGCCTTTACATAAATCAGATATTTCCCAAAAGCAAAGCAACTAAAACGTATCCAAATAAAATTCACACAAGATTCAAGAGCAATATTTTTGGGAGCAAACAATATGAAAACCCGCAGATGAATTGATGTATGGTGAGTTTTTAACTCAGTACGCATCAATTCTGCCGAAATGACACACACTTATTTTCATATAAACACCTTCTAACTTTTATTAGTATTGGCATAAATTTACCAATCGTGACCGCTGCACCATGCAGCGGTTCTTTTTTTCTCCTTTTACTTAAAAATGCCGATAGCCAAACTGGTTTTCTTAGCAGCCGCTTGACTTTTAAAACAGTTGTGTTATAATAATAGAAGTATGATAGAAGTATTTTCTGTTTTTGCATAAGTTCTTTACAAAAGGGAAAACTGTTAACAGCTCCCTTGCCTGACGCAAAGATCTGGGAGCGGAAAAGGAGCCGTTTGCATATGTCAGAAAAACAGAATACTTCCAACTCTGATGCAGAGCAGCAGCTAGACAGAGCACAGCTTATTGCTGATACCGGCGAGGTCAGCAGCCGCAACTGCAAACATTTAATTCACTGCCTGACTATCATTGGGCAGGTAGAAGGTCATACGATCCTCCCTGAGGATACCAAAACAACAAAATATGAACATATTCTGCCTGCGCTTGTTGCTATCGAACAGGATCGCAGCATTGAAGGTCTGCTCATTCTACTCAATACCATGGGCGGTGATGTTGAAGCAGGTCTTGCCATTGCCGAAATGATTGCCGGTATGCAAACTCCGACAGTCTCTCTTGTTATCGGTGGTGGTCACTCAATCGGAATACCTTTGGCAGTCAGTGCAGATATTTCTATGATCGTTCCTTCCGCATCAATGACTGTCCATCCGGTTCGCACCAGCGGGTTAGTACTGGGAGTTCCGCAAACAACAGTTTATTTTGAAAAAATTCAGGAACGCATCAATGGCTTTATCATACGAAACAGCCAAATCTCTGAAAAAACACTGGGATCCATGATGCTCAATACCCAAGAGCTTGCTACTGATATCGGTACTGTAGTCTCCGGGGAAGAAGCCGTCTCCTGTGGACTTATTGATCGTCTTGGGACACTGCATGATGCTATTGAATCGCTCTATCATCTTATCGAAACTCAAAAGCCCCGTTATCCGGATGCAGAATATGCATGATATCGGCGGCTTTTCCGTCCCATAAAGAAAGGAATAGAAGAATTGGCACAAAAATCCGGTTCTACAAAAAAGAAAAAAACTTCTGCAAGATCTGCCTCACAAAAGAAAAAAAACAACACTAGTGGACAGTCTCGCACTGCAAAAGAAGAAGCATTGGAAAAACTCCGGCAGCAACCGCACAACAACACCAAATTTCAATCTGTCATTTTGTTTACCGCTGCCGTTTTGTTTTTTCTAATTTCCTTTATTCACGGGAGCGCCGGATGGTATGCGCTCCACCGCTTTGTACGTGGTCTGTTTGGATTTTCCATTCTGATCGTACCAATCATTCTTTTAGCATCCGCCTATTACACGGAAAAACGCTCAGGAATGTCTCTTGCAAAACGATTGCTGTTCAGCGCCGGACTGACCATTCTTGTCAGCAGTTTTGTACAAATTCTCTTTGTCGGCGAAATTGAAAAAAAATCTTTTTTCCGGGCTGTGGGCTATCTATACGAAACCGGCTCTGAAAACGCTTTTCGCAGCGGAGGCGTCATCAGTGCTGTTCTTGCTTATCCTATGATTCATATTCTGGGGGTGACCGGTGCACGGATTCTTATCGTACTGTTGCTTTTTGTTGCAGTCATGTGGATGCTTGACTGGAGCATGAATCAGCTTTGGTACTACATAGGTCTGCCTTTTCGCAAACTACGGGAACTATGGAAACAAGAGCCTGACTGGACAGATGATATGGATCCCGAAACCGATGTACCTGACCCGGAATTCTATCTGCCTTCTCCTGAACCGTCTGTATCAAAAGAAACAAAAAAGAAAACAACAAAAAAAGACCCCTCTGCATCTTCTGAACCGGCAACGCCTGATATTCCGGCTTTTGTGGAAGATCATTCCCCGCTGCCGCCAGATCTAGACGAAATGATACGCATGAGCTATGGACAACCGCAGAAACAGACAGAGTATCAGCCGGCATACGATATGGACATAGATTTGCCTATTCATTCGGATTCTGTTCCATCAGAGGCAAAACCAACATCGCCGGATATGCTCTTTCCGGAATTAGTTGATGCTCCGAATGAAAAGGATAACAACGATCAACTTTTATCTATTCCCGCACAATCGACCACACCACCGCATCCTTATCAGATGCCTAGTATCGATTTG
The DNA here is from genome assembly GCA_949291345.1 of uncultured Ruminococcus sp. Taxonomy (GTDB): domain Bacteria; phylum Bacillota; class Clostridia; order Oscillospirales; family Ruminococcaceae; genus Ruminococcus_C. Next base: position 253 of record CASEVP010000013.1, on the reverse strand, counting down.
CTGCAGCCAAGCATCAATCGTGCCAGCGACCCAGCAGCAGAACAGGAATTAAAAGAAAATGCAGGCACGCTGGTAGATACACTCCAGAGTTTCGGTGTATCCGTACGCATCAGCGGCATATCGCGCGGTCCAGCTGTCACACGTTATGAGATACAGCCTGCTGCGGGCGTAAAAGTTTCTAAAATCACCAATCTCGCAGACGACATTAAACTTTCCCTTGCGGCACAAAGCGTCCGCATTGAAGCTCCCATCC
>CASEVP010000012.1 GCA_949291345.1 uncultured Ruminococcus sp. | reverse complement strand
GTATGTTATACTCATTTTATGGTCACTCGCTTTCTATGTTTTCTCTTCAATTACATTTTAGCATTTTGTGACCTTGAGAGCAACTGGTTTTCGGTTGCTCTTTTTTTATTTTTTCTTTGCCTACTTTTATTTTACACTAATGTGTTGCCTTAAATGTTGGTGAAAAGTGAATCCGGCTCCTGCGGAAGCTGCGGCTGAAATCCGTTTTCCGTCAGCTGTACAATGGCATCATAGAGGATCACATGCCGCGGGTCGCACTGCTTGGACAGGTGATAGTGTCCGGAGAACCAAAGGCGGAAATCCAGCTTTTCGTCCAGCTCCTGAAAGAAATCGGTCAGCCGGTTCTGGGGATAATTCCACTCTTTGAACAGCTTTTGCTGCATTTTTGTGGAAAGGCAGTGGCTGATTACCACATCAACATTCCAGTTCACATGCTCCAGTGCCTCTCTGGCATGCTGCAACTCCGTTTCGGCGGGGAGTTCTTCCGCCCACCACGACACGCCTGCCTTGCGGTATTCTTTGTCACGGCTTTCTGCACCGCCCATGGTGAAGATGCGGCGGTTTTCCAGCTGAAATACCTGTCCGCGGCAGAGATGAAAAATGTGAGGCGTGATCTTTTGGATTTTGCCGCCGTGCCATTCCGTGGCGGGATATGTATGCAGTCGGTCAAAATTCTCGTGGTTGCCGTCCACCCATAGGGTTGTCCACGGTTTTTCTTCCAGCCAATTCAGCCAGCGGCGTTCTTGGCACAGTCCTGCCAAACCAGCCCGAAATCGCCGCAGATGATGACAAAATCTTCGCGGGATAGCTGCGGCTGCATGGGAAAATTGCTTGCGGAAAGCTTTTGAATGTCACGGCTGCCGTGTATATCTCCAGTCACAAAAATCAAAGAAATCCCGTCCTTTCAGGGCAATACCGCACAAAGAGCATCTGGCGACTTTGCACGCCATCTGCTTGCAAATTTCCCGTCATATTTCACAAAAATTTGACGACGCATCTGTCGCACAATCTTTGTGCGGTATTGCCTTAGAATAAAGCTACGCCCAAAGCTGCCAGCACCAGCAGTCCCACGCCGACACAGAGCAGTACAACGCCTGTCACGCCGGTGGTGGAAACCACGTGTTCTACGTAGGCACGCTTGGGATTTTTCGGGTCATAGACTACCGGCAGTGTGCTGCCCAGTCGCCACAATTCTCCGGCAGCAGCTTCCAGACTGTGAACCGTTCCGGTCTGCTGTATGTGGAAAACGTCGTTCCGGACAGCAATGCGGGTTTCTCCGGCAGTGCCGTCTGAAATGGGGACAACTTTTTTGGAAACAGCTATACCTTTATAATGCCGGTAGGCAGTGTAAGTTTCACCTGCCGCCTGAAATTCCACCACCGGTGCGATCGATGTACCACAGCCGCTGCCCCTGCGTTGCAGGCGGTAGCGAACTACGGTGCCGGTGGTGCGGGCAGAACATTTCCGCCGGAGCATGCCGGTGTGCCGGAAAAATGGGATCGACAGCAGGTCAGTCAGGATCCCTGCACCGCCAATGGCAAGGCAGGCAATGAGGTTGGGTGTGAGTGTCATGGTTTCTCTCCTTTTTAGTAGAGGTAATACCGCACGATCTTTGTGCGGTATTGTCTTATGGTTATCATTTGTCTCTTCGTGTAGCCGCATTATCAAATTTTCGAATACGCAGAGGAATATCCAGTTTTTTTGCCAGTGCTTTTGCAGCCTCCAGCTCTGCAGGCTGCAACACATCGACCACCGTCAACATCACTTTTGGCACATATGCCTTGCAATCCACTGCAAATTTCTGCATCGCCTCAAATGCTTTTTCCCCGAATTTTGGACGAGTCACGTCAAGATATGCCTGCTTTGTACCAGCATTCAAGCTTATCGAAACCACATCTACAACGCCCGCCAAATCTTGTGCCGTCTTTCTGCCTTGTATTAGATCTGATAGTCCATTGGTATTAATTCGTATGGTTGAAACGCCTTGTGCTTTCATCCATTTTGCCGTTTTTATCAAAACATCCAGCCGTTCCATTGGTTCCCCGAATCCACAAAAGACAACTTCTTTATACGATTGCAAATCCAGTGCCGAAAGTGCCTCAATGATCTCCTCGAAAGAAGGCTCATGATCCAGCCACAATGGGTCGGAACCATATGCCCCATCACTCATTGTGCGTATACAAAATGTACAGGCACAGGGACAATGATTGGTAATATTTAAATAGAGATTTCTGCCTACCGGATAGGCAATGGTCATCGCTTTTTGCATGAAAAAACCCCCGATCTAAAATTTTTCTCATTTATGATATTTTGCACCGTATGTAATTTGATAGCTCCTATAAATCTGTTCCAGCAGCATCACACGGGCAAGCTGATGCGGAAACGTCATTGGTGACATAGAAAGCCGAAAATCAGCACGCTGTTTCACTGCCGGCGACAGCCCATAGGAACTGCCAATTAAAAATGTCACCGCACCGTTTTCACCACCAGATGCCGCCATTGAAATCTTTTGAGCAAGCCCCGGACTATCCAGCATTTTTCCTTCAATGCACATCGCAACAATATAGCCTTTTATCCGTCTGAGAAGTTCTGCTCCTTCCTTTTCTAATGCCGCTGCAATCTCTTTCTCTGATGGATTCTGCGGCAATACCACCGGCTCTAACTCCACGATTTGCAGCCGGCAAAATCGGGACAGTCTTTTTTCATATTCCCGACAAGCCTCCCGCAGATACGACTCCTTACACTTTCCCAGTGCGATGATTTGTATCGTCTGCATTAAAATATCACCGCCTGTTGCAAGCCAGCAGGCGCAGAAACCTCCATCAGATAATCACGGTTGCGGCAGATGCCCTGTCCCCGTAAATACTGTTCTACTGTTTTCCCTGCAAGCGGCATCGTATTGTTGTTTTCGCTTAAATGCCCTAATATCAGCCTTGTGGTGCCATGAGTAATTAAACTTGCTGCAAATGCTGCGCTTTCCTGATTAGACAAATGCCCAAACGTTCCACGGATACGCTCTTGCAACGCCCAGGGATATGAACCATATCGCAGCATTTCGGGATCATAATTTGCCTCCAGCAAAACCAAATCCGCTCCAAATAAAGCTGCCTGTACTTCCGGCGTCACACACCCCAAATCAGTACAAACTGCACATGTCTCTCCATCCGGCATCACAAAACCATATCCACAGCTTCCGGGGGCATCATGCATAGTGGGAAATGCTGTCACTGCAATTTCTGCCATATGTACCGTCTTACCCGGAATAATCTCTCGGAGTTGTGCCTCCTCCGACAACGCCATTGTCCCTGCAATTTCCTGTAATGTTTGCCGTGTGGCATACACAGGTACGGGATGTTTTGCCAGAAAAACACGAAGCCCCGCAATATGGTCACTATGACTATGAGTAATGCAAATTGCCTTCACTGCCTCATCAGGTATACGATGGTTTTTCAATGCATTTTTCAGTTTACGACAAGATACTCCAGCATCGATTAATATGCCGCCTTGGGGATCGCCCAAAAATGATGCATTACCCTTACTGGAACTAAACAACGAGTAAAATTTCGACAAGGAAATCCTCCCCTTCCGCAGATCTTTAAAGATCCAAAACGAAAGCCGTCAGAAAATGACGGCTCCTTTTGCATGCAATTATAAAATAGTGTATGTTATAGCGCCTCTTTCAGCTTTGCTGATGCCTCAGGTACAGATACCTTCTGAATATCGGCACCAATTTCCCGCAGCTTTGCATCCAAATTGGAATAACCACGCTCAATGTGATAAATGTCCTCAATCTCCGTAATGCCATGAGCAGACAAACCTGCAATAATCAATGCAGCACCTGCACGAAGATCGCACGCCTTTACCGGTGCACCTGTCAGTTTTCCAGTACCTTCCACTACAGCAACCTTTCCATCAACGGAAATATCCGCACCCATACGGCGCAATTCATCAACGTAACGAAACCGCTGTTCCCATACACCTTCGGTAATGATACTGGTGCCTTCTGCAAGCGTAAGCAAGGTGGTAATCTGTGGCTGCATATCCGTTGGGAAACCCGGGTGTGGCATAGTTTTCACATTGGTACGTACTAGCGGACCGTCTACCCACACATGCACACTATCATCAAACTCTTCGATATTAACACCAATCTTCCGCAACTTGCTAGTAATTGGCTCTAAATGTTTCGGAATGACATTGGTCACCAGTACATCGCCATGTGTTGCAGCGGCCGCAATCATAAATGTACCCGCTTCAATCTGATCAGGAATAACAGAATACATCGCACCGTGCAGATGATTAACTCCACGAATCTTGATTACATCTGTACCAGCGCCCATAATATCAGCGCCCATTGAATTCAAAAAGTTTGCTAAATCAACGATATGCGGTTCTTTTGCCGCATTTTCAATCACTGTCAGTCCCTTTGCGCGCACTGCTGCGAGCATAGCATTCATCGTTGCACCTACTGAGACCACATCTAAGTAAATCTGACTGCCTGTCAGCTGATCTGCCACCAGATCCACCATGCCGTGTTCAATGCTGCAATTTGCGCCCAAAGCAGCAAACGCTTTCAAATGCTGGTCGATGGGTCTGTCACCGAGTGGACATCCACCGGGCATCGATACCCGCGCTTTACCATAACGTCCCAGCAATGCTCCAAGAAAATAATAAGAAGCACGCATTTTTCTCGCGCTTTCATACGGCACACAGTAACTTGTCAAACCTGCCGCAGAAATACGAATTGTTGTTTTGTTTAGATATTCTACCTGTGCACCCATTTCGTATAGGATACGCAGGCTAATCGATACATCACTGATATCCGGAACATTCTCCAGAATACATGGTTCATCACAGAGCAATACTGCTGGGATAAGTGCTACCGCAGCATTCTTTGCTCCACTTACTTCTATTGCGCCGGACAGACGGTGCCCGCCGTGAATGACAAATTTATCCAATTTAGTCTCTCCTTTTTTTGTATGCCAAAGCTGTAGTTTTGTACAACCCTTTCGCAATCGCACACACAAGGAAACCCATCTTTTGCTGCACAGGCGACAAAGCAAGTCCGTCTGCGTGGGTTCCTTTTTTCAATCGTTCCGCTCTATGTGTAAATCTTACATCCAAATTTTCCCAGGCACAATATACCGCACATAATAAAGCAGGTAATTCCGCGTATCCCGCAGTTACATGCATCTATATTAATTACAACACATTGCTGTCATGAAAATTTCATTCAAGCGGAAAATACTATTCCAGATATTGCAGGCACAAACCATTTCACCCATGTTTTTTATTGCACTGCACACCATATATTTTACATACTATCTTATATATTATACACGAGATTGTTTGTTTTGTAAAGTGAAAAAGCGGTATTTTTTTTATTATTTGGCAATTTCATATGGAAAAATAATGTTCTTTTTCATGGTTTTGTACATAATTCATAAAAAAGAAAAATGATTTTTCTTTTCTCTAACCCTTCTACGACACAGTCGCATCAACGACATTGCACTGACACCATTTTTACATTACGTTTCCGACGACAACATCCCATATGTTCCAATTTCAATAGATATGATTCGAATTTCCTCCATCGGAGGCGTATAACCGCCTTCCTGCGCTGCCGCATCAGTCGTTACAGCGGTGATAGCATCAATTGTTGCAAAACTCTCGTCACCGTATGCCTGCGCAAAAATCGTCATCTGCTGCGAATAATTGGGGATGCCGCCCTGCTGTAAAAAAGCATCATTGATCGCAGATGCATTATCGCCCACTTCCTTTAATTCCTGTTTCGTCGCATCATCAAATTCAATGGTGTTGCATACTACAAACCTTGTTCCGCAATAGGTGGTCATATTACCGGTAAAACGGTCAAAGAATCCTCCCTCTCTTCCGGTCGTGGGCACACAGAATGCCCCTCTGAATGGCCATAAGTTATCGGATATCTCTGTCTCCACTTTTTCATATGAAGGATCGGCGTCAGATGGCAAGCTGCCATCTTCTTGCGCACTACCCGCTTCGAAATACACACCCTTCTCTACAGAAAAAACATAGGTATCATCATAATATCCTGACTGTGCCAATTGTGTGAACTGCTCCACATAGTTGGGCGCTTCTTCGGGATAAAGCTCTGCCACGATATCACCCATTGTGGTATGCACCCGCATCGCTGGTGCATCCGCATCTGGTTCATCCAGCTGCACAAGTGTTACCTTGCTCATATCCACATAAGACTTGCTCTCCTCTTTAAAATAAGTGGAACAAGAAAATACGCCCACACAAAGCAGTGACATTACAAGAAATATAATAAACAGCCTAGTTATTGTTTTTTTATGATCTTTCAGTGCCATAGAGTCCCTCTCTCAAATTGACAGTTTTGTAATTTCTGTACCCTGTCTTGTCTCTCTTACCGCATATCCCAGATCTGCAATTGCATTCCGCAATGCGTCTGCTTTTTCAAAATCTTTTACTTTTCTGGCTTCGTTACGAGCCTTCACCAGTTCCAGCACTTTCTGCGGAATCTCCTCGGTCTTTGTACGGTTATACAGCAATCCCATAATACCGGTAAGTTCATCAAACAATGCTGCTCCAGCTTCCAGTTGCTCCTTCGAAATCGATGCATCTGCACTCATCCGATTCAAATCCCGCACCAGTTCAAAGATTGCAGTCATGCCGTCTGCTGTATTCAGATCATCGTCCATTGCTGTCACAAACTGCGCCTTTCTGCTCGAAAAAATCGCTTTTGCTTGTTCGGAGACACTCCCTGAGCCGGCTGCAGCAATGGCTCTGTCCAGTGTATCACGACAGGCATACAGTCTCTCCAGAGATGCTTTACACGCATCCAGCAATTCCTTACAATAGTTAATCGGACTGCGATAATGTGCCTGTACCATCATATACCGTATCACTTCATAACCGTATTTCTCCGCAACTTCCCGCACAGTAAAGAAATTCCCCAAAGATTTGGACATTTTCTTATTGTCAATATTAATATATCCATTATGCATCCAATAATGTGCAAAAGGCTTTCCGTTCGCCGCTTCGCTCTGCGCAATCTCATTCTCATGATGCGGGAAAATCAGATCCTGTCCTCCGCAATGTAAGTCAAAAGTCTCACCCAGATAGTGACAAGACATCGCCGAACATTCAATATGCCATCCTGGACGACCCTTGCCCCAAGGAGAATCCCAATATGGTTCTCCAGGCTTTGCTGCTTTCCACACAGCAAAGTCAAGAGGTGCTTCTTTCACATCATTTACATCGATGCGGGCGCCTGCCTGTAATTCTTCAATGGGTTGTCCGGACAACTTGCCGTATTCAGCAAAGGACGCTGTGCGGAAGTATACATCTCCATTAGACGCTGCATAGGCATGACCAGTATCTACTAATTTTTTTACTATATTAATAATTAAATCCATGTGCTCTGTCACGGTCGGGTGCACATCGGCATCCATGACATTTAAACCATGTGCATCGGTTTGATATTCCGCAATGTACCGCTTAGCAATCTCTGCGGCTGATACACCCTCTTCGTTTGCCTTTCTGATGATCTTATCGTCCACATCTGTAAAATTCTGCACATAAGTCACCTGATAACCGCGATTCTTCAAGTATCGGCGAAGCACATCAAATGCACAAATGGGACGTGCATTACCGATATGAATAAAATTATACACCGTTGGACCGCAGGCATAGATCCGTACATGCCCTGGTTCGATCGGAATCAGTTCTTCTTTCTTTCTTGTCAGTGTGTTATAAATCCGCATAACATCTTACTCCTTCTCTAATGATATTTTCAGTATGTATCCGCACGATATACGTGCGGATTTTGCAGGACAATCCACCGAAACAACAAGTCATTCAGACGTTGTACTGTGTACAGTTTTTCCTTTTCCAAGTCCTTGTGTTTCCTCCAAAAAGCGATGAAATTGTTGCATATCGGAGAAAATATGGTCTGCCATTTTTTCCATCTGGGGTGTAGGCGGCAACAAATCAGGGATCATAATTGGTCGCATTCCCGCACGATATGCCGCAAAAATGCCGTGATACGAATCTTCTACCGCATACGCTGCCTTTGGCATTATTTGCAATGCCCGACACGCTCTCTGATAAATATCCGGTGCCGGTTTACTTTGCTGCACCATATCACCGCCTATGATCTGGTCAAAATATTCCTTTATTCCAAATATATCCAGCTGCTGCTCAATAACGCATTTTCGGGTCGATGAGGCAATACCAACCTTCCAACCGTTTTGGTGCAGTGCCATCACCAATTCCCGAACCCCAGGCTTTACCTGTAATTTGCCGTTTTTAACACATTGCCAGTATAAAGCGGACATTTCCTTTTTATAGTCATCATAGGGGAAATCTATACCATACGTCTCCAAAAACAATTGTCTAGATGCCGCTGCATTGGTACCCAAACATTTTCGGCATGTTGCAGTAATATCTGGTATGTGATGACGCTGTGCCGTCAGTTCCCAGCATTGCAGAACCAATGTTTCCGAATCAAACAGCACACCATCCATATCAAAAACTACACCTTGGCATTGTACCACACCGTTTTTCCCTTCTTCTGTTTTTTTCATCATATATCTCCTGCAATTTCCTGTGATTGATTCTGTTGTTCCAGTTCAGCCATTTCTTCACGCAGACATTTGACTGCCTTTTTCAACATAGTAATATCCTCCATTGTCAAATCAGGAACATGAATCTGATCCAGATCTTGTTCCACTTTTTGCCCTTCTCTGCGGGCAATTCGAGCCGGAACACCAACTGCGGTACAATCATCGGGTATATTCTTCAATACAACTGCATTTGCCGCTACCTTAACATTATTGCCAATCTCAATAGGACCCAGCACTTTTGCACCGGCACCAACCATTACATTATCCCCCAGTGTAGGGTGACGTTTTCCCTTATCTTTACCAGTCCCGCCCAGCGTTACCCCTTGGTACAGCAGGCAGTTATCTCCAATTACAGTCGTTTCTCCAATAACCACACCCATACCATGATCGATAAAAAGTCCTTTTCCAATTTGTGCCCCTGGGTGAATCTCAATTCCCGTCTTATGCCTTGCACGCTGTGAAATCATCCGTGCAATGGTATACAATTTATGCTTGTAAAACCAATGCGCCCGCCGATAACTACGCACAGCCTTTAAACCAGAATACGTCAACAGGATCTCCAGACTGCTTCTCGCTGCCGGATCTTTTTCCTTGACTACGGCGATATCTTCTCTTAACTGTCGAAACATACGACGTCACCTCCTAGACTCCTATACCATCTGATTTTGCTTGTATCAAAATGCAGCAGCATATGCACACGCAAGTTGTCATATATCATACAGAAACCGCCTCTGCAAGTTATGTCGCCACACTTGCAGAGGCGGTACAAAAATGCATTTCCGCGGTTCCACTCTGATTTTTCACTCAAAAACACCGTAACGAGGTGTGAACGAATACGGATACTATGCTTTTCAGGAAAAGCGATTCCCCGTACCAACTAACAGTTGCACTTCATCGCAAGGTGCAGCATCGTTCCACCTACCCGATGCTCTCTGTATGCCACGACTGCGGTTACTCTCACTGCTGCGTTTTTCCGTTAAAATTGATTGAATACACTTTTATTATATGCGATTTTTCCTCGTTTGTCAATGTATTTTCAAGTACAGTTACCACATTGCAATATTTTATGTAGAAGTCGTTTCGGGCTCTCTTCTCCAGATCATCAGCAAGATCGCAATCGCAATCGGCACGATAGTCGTAGCTATTGCCGTTGCATAACTCAGTGGTATCATCGACAAAAGATAGTCCAAACCAAATGTCGACAAGAAATTCACAGTAAAATGCATCAGGATTGCCGGGAAAACAGAACGGTATCGTTTTGCAACCCAGCCAAGAACCAATCCGCCGCCAAAAGCGTACACTCCCTGTACCCAATTCATATGCAGCACTCCAAATAATAATGCCTGCAAAATATTGGCGATCCAGAAGTGTTTTGGAAATGCCCTCTGTGCAAACTTCATTGTCACTCCACGAAAACAGAGTTCTTCACCGATAGGAGCTAAGACAATTGTGGTAAATATCACAAAAGGATTATACCCCAGTCCTGCGGTTTCTGCCAATTCATAAAAATCTTCTACCACCTGCGGCACTACCAGCGTTTCAATGGACACTACACCGCTGCTGAAGATGCACATCAAAATACCCATGATAATTGCCACGACATATGACTCGCCTTTGCATATTTTAATGGAATTCCCCAGTTTTGGACGGGGCTTTTTTAACATCAGATAGTACCAAACTAAAAACGCTCCTACTCCCATTAGGTGAAACAGCACTAAGGAAGGCTGCGTAATCGCACTGATTAATTCCTCTAGTTGAAATCTGCCGCCATTAAAAGCAATCTGCAAAAACAAATACAAAAACATTGCAATAATGAATGCAATAAACTGCAATCCGATATACGCCAAAAACGGCAGAAACGACAGAAAAAAGCTTCCCACTCTACTATGCTTTTCTGTCGGATTAGGCGCCTGTGGATACCACCTTTGCCCAGACGGATACTGTGGCGGCATTGATCCAAAATTACCATTCTGACTTTCATTGCCGCTGGGCGGCATGTGAAATCTGCCAGGATCCTGCTGATTCGGTGAAGCAGAGGAAGGCTGATAAGAAAATGCATTTTGCGAAAATGGTTCCTGATTCATTATTAACTCCTTTCCATTCGGGCAAACCGCACAAATATGTACAGAATATCTTTTGCCACATAATACCGAAAAATCTGTTCAACATCCCTATTGACTCATTTGTCCGGAAAAATTTTCAGTTGGACTGCAATGAAAATTCAGACACTATAGATATAGATGCGGAACAGTCTCTATAGCGGATTTGAAAAACATAATAACAGCAATGTAAATATGCAATATCACAAAGCATATTAAAATAAGCATGAAATGGAACATTAAATTTTTCCTACTATTCTAACATATCCATGTTCGATAGACAACCGCCTGCATATTTTCCCTTATCATCAATCAATTAGAAGCAAAAACGCATACAATACCAAATTTATTTTTCTCCAGATACACAAA
>CASEVP010000011.1 GCA_949291345.1 uncultured Ruminococcus sp. | reverse complement strand
AACAGAGCATACCGAATGGATACTTTTTATTCACGCCGCTTTTGTCAATCATAATATGTTTAAAGCACAGTTTGCGTACTTTCAGGATAAATACAATGTTTTGGCAATTGATATCATTGGTTACGGACGGTCAACTGATACTAAAAAAGGAGATAATATAGATAAGACGTCAGAATGGATATTCGATATCTTAAAAGCCGAAAAGATTGATAAAATACACATTGTCGGTGTTTCTTTGGGAGCTGTACTGGCACAGGATTTTGCTAATCATTATCTAAACTCGGTAAGTTCACTGGCTTGCTTTGGAGGATATGACATCAATAATTTTGACATGAAAATGCAAAAGCAAAATGGTGGGAAACAGATGCTGATGATGCTGAGAGCACTTTTTTCAGTCAAATGGTTTGCAAAAGCAAATAAGAAAATTTGTGCTTATACTTTACAGGCACAAGATGAGTTTTTTGCTATGAACATACAATTTCCAAAAAAATCGTTTATGTTTCTGGCAATGCTCAATAGTATGGTAAATAAGCATAAGACTGAAAAAAGGAATTACCCTTTGTTGATTGGGTGTGGAGAATTTGATATTCCGATGGAGTTAGAAGCAATAAAAGCATGGAAAAGCAGCGAGCCAAATTGTAAGGTGATTATGTTTGAAAATGCGGGGCACTGTGTTAATATGGATGTGCCGCAAAAATTTAATGAAACGATGGAGGAGTTTTGGAAAAGTGCAAGCTATTTTTGTAAATCTCATACCCTGAGATTGGATTAAGAGCGGCAGTTGATCACCTAAATGAATAAATGGATCTCTTTATAAATAAATCTTACAAGATATCGTTTTCATGCTTTACAGCTTGAAATTTCCATGCCGTTTTCCCCAAAATTTTTAGCAGCAAATAATTATTAGTCTAATGGAAAATCGCAAAAAGTAACACTCATTTCTCCTATTCGATAGGTTTTTGTTCATATATAAGCGGTAATGCGAAATGATAAAATACATATGGTTTTTTAGAGGTTATATTTTTGTTATATTTTTTATGTTTTTTGGAATTTACCATAGTTAAGATACTGTGATTTATGCTGTGTTTGGAACCTGTACTTGACTTTATCCAACAATTTGATTATAATTATAATAAAATAAGGTGTTTTTACACAAAGGAATAAGAAAATTTATGTATTTGCAATAAACTGACTTAAATGTTTCACATAGAAACAGCAATGTGTCAAAAAGAGGTAGGAATGATGTCATGCATACAGAATTTTTAATGGGAAATGCAGCAATAGCTATGGGTGCATTGGCGGCCGGGCTGCGTTTGATTTCAGGATATCCCGGAACCCCGTCTACGGAGGTGCTGGAAACAGTTGCGAAACATAGAGATGATGGGGTATATGTAGAATGGTCGGTGAATGAAAAAGCGGCTTTGGAACTAGCTGCTGGAGCAGCATACAGTGGTGCAAGAACCATGGTCACCATGAAGCAGGTGGGATTGAATGTAGCATCTGATCCACTAATGAGCTTGGCATATGTTGGAGTGAAGGGTGGTATGATTATTCTGGTTGCAGATGACCCAGGTCCTATTTCGTCGCAGACAGAACAGGACACGAGAACATTTGCAGCTTATTCTAAGTTGCCCTGTTTTGATCCCTCTAGCGTACAGGAAGCGTATGAAATGGTTGAAGAAGCGTTTGCATTTTCGGAAAAATATCACACACCGGTTTTGTTTCGCCCCACAACCAGAGTTTGTCATGGATATGCCTCTATAACTGTAAAAGATAGGTGTGCATGGCAGCAGTGTCAAACGGATGGGTTTCAAAAAGATTCGGCAAAATGGGTGATTTTTCCAAGGCTTGCGTATTGTAATCACATGCAGATTGAGCAGCGTAATGAAACACTTTCAGAAGTTTTTTCAGCATATGATCGGAATCGACTGTTTCCGGAAAAACAGACCAATTGCAAAAAAGGAATCGTTACACATGGTATCAGTTTTTCTTATCTGATGGAAATGATGCGGGATAAGGAAACACCCCGTATTTGGAAGGTGACAACGCCTTTTCCCTTTCCGGAGCAGGCGGCACTTCGTTTTTTGAACGGATTGGATGAAGTGCTTTGTGTGGAAGAATTGGATCCGGTGATTGAACGGGCATTACTACAGATTTGTGGGAAATATCATCTTTCTACAAAGATTCGTGGTAAGTTGACGCATGATATTGCAGCTGCAGGAGAAAACAGCTGTGATAGTGTAGCTAGTGATATTGCAGCATTTCTGGGCTGGAACCAATTAGAGAAGGAAAAACATTTGTTTGTACCGGAATTGCCTGTTCGTCCTCCTGTACTCTGTGCTGGATGTCCCCATAGAGCCTCTTTCTTTGCGGTAAAAGAAGCAATGAAGGGTAAAAAAACGGTTTATTGCGGTGATATCGGTTGTTACACACTGGGCAATGCAATGCCGCTGGATATGGTAGATACTTGTCTTTGTATGGGTGCTGGTGTCAATATGGCACAGGGATTTCAAAGAATTGCACCAGATACCGTTTGTTTTGCTTTTGTGGGAGATTCTACCTTTTTTGCCTCTGCAATTACTGGTGTAGTGAATGCTGTTTATAATCAGGCAAATATGACACTGGTAGTTTTGGATAATTCCACAACGGCGATGACCGGTCACCAACCTCATCCGGGTACAGGGAAAACCATGATGGGCCAAGTTGTTGAAAAAGTGGATATTGAAGCGGTACTTCGTGGAATTGGCGTCGATGTTGTTGAAACAGCAGATCCAATGCAGTTGGAAAGTGCAGTTGCCTGTGTCAGACGAGTTGCTGAACTAGAGGGTGTGAAAGCCATTATTTTTCGCTCACCGTGTGCAGTGCTGATCAAATCAAAACAGCCTGTACAAGTCGATGAAAAAATCTGTATTCAGTGTAAGAAATGCATAAGGACACTGGGCTGCCCTGGTATTGTACTCCGAGATGGTAAGGTACAGATTGAAAGTACGTTATGTACGGGATGTGGCGTGTGCAGTCAAGTATGCCCTAAAGGTGCCATTCGAGGAGGTGACCTTTATGCGTAAAAACGTGTTGCTCTGTGGAGTTGGAGGACAAGGGATCATACTAACTTCAAAGCTGATCGCTTCTGCAGCAATGGAAAAACAGATACCGGTGATGAGTGCAGAGACGATTGGTATGGCACAGAAGGGTGGAAGTGTGTTTAGTTTTCTTCGCCTGGGTGAAAATCTGTATTGTCCTATGTTCCCTAAGAAATCGGCAGATATTCTGATTGGGTTTGAACCTGCTGAGACAGTTCGCATGTTACCATATTTGAAAGATGATGGAATTGTAGTTGTCAATATCCATCCGATACAGCCTACAACGGCTACTCTTCAGGGAATAGAGTATGATTGTGGAGCCATGCTGCGGTATCTGCATGAAAATGTTTCAAGTCTCATAGAATTGGATGGGGAATCAGTTTGTGCAGAAATCGGTTCGCCAAAAGTGTTAAATATGGTGATGCTGGGAGCGGTGCTGGAAAGTGGAATATTGCCTGTTACGGTCGAGGAAGTGGAACAGGTGATGTTAAAAACAGTAAAGCCACAGTTTCATGTGCTGAATCAGAAAGCACTGGCTTATGCAAAAAAGATGTGAAATAGACTTTGAAACATTTGAAAGAAATAACCCAAAATGAGGATATTTTCACATGGAAACATGTTTTGGAATAGGTACGGATGGCATGCAGTGCTTTAAAACGTTTTTATGCAATGGTATCCATTCCGTAGGATATGAGAAACGCTTAGAAGGGATAAAATATGAAAATTTCAAAAAAACAATTGGAACAAGTCAATTCTCGTATTACAGCTCTGCAAAAAGCAAACAGTTTTTACGGAAAAAAGCTACAGCAGGCAGGAGTTACGACGGTAAATTCTGCGGAAGAATTTGAAAAACTACCGTTTTCTGAAAAAAAGGATTTACGTGACGCTTACCCGTTAGGATTAATGACAGTACCAGAAAGTGAAATTGTGCGGATTCATTCTTCTTCGGGTACGACGGGAACGCCAGTCATTATTCCGTATACGGCAAAGGATGTGGATGATTGGGGTATTCAGTTCAAACGTTGTTACGAAATGGCAGGAATCACCAATATGGATCGGGTGCAGATCACACCAGGATATGGGCTATGGACGGCAGGGATTGGATTTCAGTACGGAGCAGAAAAGTTGGGGGCAATGGTCATTCCAATGGGTCCTGGAAACACGGAAAAACAACTGCAAATGATGATGGATATGAAGACAACTGTATTGGGTTCTACATCATCATATGCTTTGCTGCTTGCAGAGGAGATCCAGAAACGAGGTATCAAGGATCGAATCTTCTTGAAAAAAGGTGTAATTGGTTCGGAACGCTGGAGTCAGAAGATGCGGGATCGTATTTCCACGGAATTGGGAATCGAACTGTATGATATCTATGGGTTGACTGAAATTTATGGACCAGGTATCGGTATTAGTTGCAAGGAAAACTGTGGTATGCACTACTGGGACGATTATATTTATGTTGAAATTATCGATCCGGCAACTGGAAAAAATGTTCCGGATGGAGAAATCGGTGAAATTGTTATTACTACATTGGTAAAAGAGGGTGCGCCGCTTATTCGGTATCGTACACATGATTTATCAAGAATTATTCCCGGTACTTGTGCCTGTGGCAGTCCATTTCCGAGGATTGATATGATTATGGGAAGAACGGATGATATGATGAAAATCAAGGGTGTTAATGTTTTCCCAAGTCAGATCGAAGAAATTTTGGGGACATTTTCGGAAATATCTAGTGAATATCAGATTCGTATCTCACATCTGGATGGTAAAGATACCATGAGGATTTATGTGGAGTCCAATGGACATGTGGATTTTGCTGATTTGTCCAGAAGAATTGCAGAAACCGTTAAGAGCCGCATAGGGTTTACACCCATTGTTAAAGTAGTAGAAATCGGCGTGCTGCCCCGCAGTACCAAAAAGACAGCAAGGGTAATAGACGAAAGATATGCGTAAAGATCCATTTATATTTTTGACATGGACTTGTTTTGAAACCAAAAATATACTTGAGATATTTCGGCTTGATGGTAAAAGAATGCCGTGGCTTTGGAATATTTAGACCTTGTTCACATAGGAATATATACATATCTTTCAGAAGATTTTGTTGCTCATTATGCTAAAATAATTGGTCATGCGTTAAGTATGTCGCAAATTTTAGCGTTGTCATCGACAAAACTATATTCGAAAATTTGCAAACAGTTTTTATTGTGGAGAAACTTGAAAAATACTTGTAGAAGGAGTGCATGGAAAATGAAAGTATTACTGTTAAATGGTAGTCCGCATACAAAAGGTTGTACCTATACTGCATTGCATGAAATGATGCAGATTTTTGAAAAAAATGAAGTGGAAACCGAATTGATTCAAGTGGGTAATCAGGCGGTACGTGGTTGTATTGCGTGTGGCACGTGTCGAAAAAAAGGAGCGTGCGTATTTGATGACATTGTTAATGAAATTGCACCAAAATTTGAGCGGGCAAATGGATTGGTTGTTGGCAGTCCGGTATATTATGCATCGGCAAATGCCACACTGATCGCCGTATTGGATCGCCTTTTTTATAGCACCAGTTTTTCCAAGTGCATGAAGGTTGGCGCAAGTGTGGTATCTGCCAGAAGAGGTGGATTGTCTGCTACTTTTGATGAACTGAATAAGTATTTTACAATTTCGGGTATGCCTGTTGCGTCAGGACAGTACTGGAATAGCATTCATGGAAATACAGCGCAGGAGGCGCTACAGGATGCGGAAGGTCTGCAGAGTATGCGGACACTGGCTGCCAATATGACATTTTTAATGAAGAGTATTGCATTGGGCAAGGAAAAGTATGGTATTCCACAGCGGGAAACACCGATTGCAACCAATTTTATTCGATAAGCTGCCGGTGCCCATTTTCAAATATAGTATGAAAAGTTGTTTGATGGCTTTACATGCCAATTGTATCAGCGATCTGTACCGAAAATATGATACAAACAACAATGCCGCACGTTTTCAGTGCGGCATTTTGCATGTGCATTCAAAAATGGATATCCATAAACGAAAAGAGCAAGATTCAATGGATTTTTGGGGGACGAAAAGCAAATTCTGCGTGTAAAGCTGATAGATGTTTTTTGCGGTTATACCCATAAAAACAAATGTACTTGACTTTTATCATATGCAAAGGTATAATGAAGGCAGTGACCGGCGTAATTGGTTTATAATACCGTTAGACAAGGACGACAAGTAAAAAAATTTAGTTTGATATCTTTTAGAAAAAGTTTTTTGTGTCGATGCTTTTTGGCGGAAAGGGGGGCTTATGAAATTTCTACATTTAAGTGATCTGCATTTGGGAAGAAAATTCTATCAGGTGTCTTTACTGCCAATGCAGAAAAAAACGCTTCAAACAGTTTTGAAATATATTGACGAAAATAAAGTGGAAGGGATCTTTCTCGCCGGAGATATTTATGATAAAGGAATTCCTTTCACAGAGGCGGTGACGGTGTTAGATACATTTCTGACAGAATTGGCAAAACGTCATGTTATGACTTTTTTGATCAGCGGTAACCATGATTCTCCAGAACGCTTGCAGTTTGGCAGCTCTCTGTTTGAATCCAATCATATTCATATTGCGGGCAGCTTTCGTGGAACACTGGAAAAAGTGACAGTAAACGATGCATATGGACCGATTCATATATATATGCTGCCTTTTGTTAAGCTGGCACAAATTGCATGTTATTATCCGGAAGAAAAATTAGAAACACTCAGTCAGGCGGTTTCTTATTTGATACAAAAGGCGAATGTTACAAAAGAAGAGCGTAATATACTGATCTATCACGGTTTTGTATTGCATGATATGGTGGATCCGGAAACGTCAGATTCGGAATTGTATCTTGGTGGAATGCAGCTTTTGGATGCATCACTATTTTCTGATTTTGATTATGTGGCATTAGGACATATTCATAAGCCCCAATGGGTGAAAAGGAATCAGATCCGATACAGTGGTTCGCTGATGAAATATTCTTTTTCAGAAAGTATGCAGATAAAATCGATGACACTGCTGGAAAGTGTAGATGCTTCGCACTTTGTTTTTTCGCAGGTACCACTTCCAGTGGAAAAAGATATGTGTGTTATTCGAGGATCTTTGGAGGAACTGTTGAATAATGCAAATGTGACTGCCGATTTTGTTCGTGCTGAGCTGACAGATACGGATATACTTCCTTATGCAAGCGAGCGGTTAAGAGAATTTTATCCCTTTCTAATGGAATTGATCTATGTTAACCAAAAAGAAGAAATGATGAAATCAAGTGTAGAAGCACTGCATGACTTTCATGAGCGATCGATGTTGGAACTTCTGTCTGCTTTTTATCAAGAGGTGTATGGCATTTGTATAGAAGAAAACGAAACAGAATATGAGATTCTGCAAAAATTATCCCGTGAAATGGAGGAAAACCAATGAAACCAATGCTTTTGGAAATGCATGCGTTTGGTCCTTTTGCAAAGCACTGTAAAATCGATTTGGAAAAAGCGGGAGAAAATGGAGTCTTTTTAATTACCGGAGATACAGGCGCAGGAAAAACAACAATATTTGATGCCATATGTTTTGCAATGTATGGCAAGGCAAGCGGTTCAGAAAGAGAGCCGAGACATTTTCGAAGTCAATATGTACATGATCCTAAGTGCGTTACATTTGTTTCCCTGTTGTTTTCTTGTCATGATGTTGTATACCTTGTAAAAAGAACGCCATCATACATTCGAAAAACAATTAACGGCGATGGTTGGACGGAGCAAAAGGTAGATGCACAGCTTTATCAGATTGATGCGAATGATCAGAAAATACTTTTGGCAAGTACACCAATGCAAGTCAATTTGTATATTTCTGAAATTGTTGGTATGGATGAGAAACAGTTTCGTCAGATCATAATGATTGCACAAGGAGAATTTCGTAAATTTCTATTGTCTGCTTCTACGGAAAAGGAGATTATTCTTCGCAAATTGTTTCATACAGAGCATTTCGATGCATTTACGAAACGTTTGAAAGAACTATCTGATATGAAAATGCAGGCTGCAACACAACTGGAAACGGAAGTGTATAGCCTGTTAGAACAAGCTGTACCATATGGGGAAGCGCAGCAGAAAGAATATGTGGAAAAACTGCATACACTTGGTGCTGGTGTATCAGAAACGCTTTGTGCTATTTTGGAAGATTCCTGTGTGGAAATGAAACAAATTATCCCTCAAGAAAAACAAAAACTACTGCAGTTGCAGGAAAAAACGGATATTTTATTAGGTCAGATCGAGAATGGCAAGCAGCATAATGAAAACTTACGGCAATTAGAAATGGCAAAACAACAAAAAGTAGAATGTGAGAAAAAAATTCAGCTGCTGCAGCGGGAAGCAGAAAAAGTCAGTGAAGCAGTAAAACAAATTGAACCGCTGCAAAAAGAGGCAGCTGTATTAGAATATAATTTGCCAAGTTATCAAAAACTTTTTGATTTGCAGCAGCAATTGGAAGAATTTCAGCAGAAAAGATCAAAGCTTCAGATGCAATGTGATGTACAAAGAAAAGAGATACAGGATGATATGCGTCTGTGTGAACAAGTCGAACAGGCACTGGAAAGAAATCAGGATGCTGCGGCTCAAAAAGCCAAGGCAGAGCAACACTTGCAGGAGCAGGAACAAAAATATGCACTTATTGAGGAACTGCAAGCACAATATCGTCAATATAAGCAGAATGAGACAGTACTGCAAAGTGAGCAGGCAGCATATGTGAATGCCTATCAGACATATATGCTACAGATCAAACCATATTATGAAAAAACTGAAAAAAACTTTTTTCATAGTATGGCATCTAACCTTGCAATAAGACTGGAACCGGGAAAACCATGCCCGGTCTGCGGTTCAAGACAGCATCCCCATTTGTCAGAGGCAACAGCACAGACGGTAACTGAGATACAATTTCAGGAGGCAAGAGTTAAGTATGAGGATGCATATCAATCACTGATGGAGCAAAAGAATCGATTGGATACCCTTCAAAATACGGAACAGTTACTGGAAAAACGGCTGCTGGAATTGAAAGAGAAACTTGCTGTGTCTGCTGAGATAACAGCACTGGATATCGAAAATATGCAGTCAAAGGTGAAAGAACAGAGACAAGCAATTTCCAATATGATTGCACGATTGCAGAAAGTACTTCTGCAAATCGAAGAATTGAAATGCAAATTGAGTGAAATCAAAGAGAAATTACCGCAGAAACAGTCTGTACTGGATGACTGTACGGCAAAGCTGGAGAAAGTTTCGCACACTGTAGAGGCAAAAAAAGGGGAAGTGCAGCAGCTTGCTGAAACATTACAATATCAGACAAAGCTGGAGGCACAGAATCGTCTGACCTGGTTGCATCATACAATACAGCAAATTCAGGAAAAAGAAGATATGGTAAAAAAGCAGTGTGAAGAACAGCAAAAACAACAAGTGGTGGTTCAAGCGGAAATAAACCGTCTGGAATTGGCTACATCTGGTAAGCCTATGTACGATGTAGCCGGAGAAACAAAAAAAATACAGGAAAATCGACAGATGTTGGATAAGCAGAAAAAAGAAATACTACAAATGGAAAGTGCAGTACAACATCTCAAGTCTGTAGTGAAAATTGTCCGAAAGCGATTTAGTCAACTGGAAAAGGACAAGCTACAGGCACAGCGATATAATAAGTTGTATCTGATGATGCGGGGAACTGCCGGAACAACGAATGGAGAACGTGTTTCTTTAGAACGCTATGTACAGACTTACTATTTTAATCAAGTACTGGCATTTGCCAATCAGAAGTTGTTCCAGCTGTCCAACGGCAGATATCAGTTGAAACGACGCGATGAAGAAGATGACCATCGAATTGCATCTGGGTTGAATCTTAATATTCTGGATCAATATACGGGAATGCAGCGGGATGTCAAGACACTTTCCGGTGGAGAATCTTTTTTGACTTCTTTGGCGTTAGCGTTGGGGCTTTCAGATACGGTCCAGCATCAAAACGGTGGAATTCAAATGCAGGCGATGTTCATAGATGAGGGTTTCGGTTCGCTGGATGCTACGGCATTGGATAATGCAGTTACAGTATTGCAACAATTGTCTGACCATAATCGAATGATTGGAATTATATCTCATGTTCCCGAATTGACAGAACGATTTGATTCACAAATTGTAGTGCAAAAAACAGAAAACGGAAGCTCTGTCAAAGTTGTGAATCGTGCGTAAAAAATAATAAAAATATGCTGCGGATATGGCATCATGAATATGTATATGAAAATAAATGTACAATTTTTTAATTGTTTTTTGATTTTACATTTGTATATAGAACTATTAGAATTGATAGGTGTTATTTATAATTAGGGGAATTGCGGCAGAGGAGGAACACTGCACATGGATATTATTATTGTTGGCTGCGGAAAAGTGGGTCAGACATTGGTAGAACAACTGAATGAAGAGGGAAATGATATCACCGTAATTGATATCGACGGCAACAAGCTCAATCGTATCACGCAGAAATATGATGTTATGGCGGTTGTTGGAAACGGTGCCACATATTCGGTACAAATGGAAGCGGGGATTGAACGGGCTGATTTGATGATCGCAGTCACAGCATCCGACGAGCTAAATTTGTTATGTTGTTTGGTTGCCAAAAAGGCGGGAAGATGTCAGACAATTGCAAGAGTGCGTAATCCGGAGTACAGCAAGGATGCACGATATCTGCAAGAAGAATTGAGTTTGGCAATGGTAATCAATCCAGAGTTTGCAGCAGCAAGTGAGATCGCAAGAGTTATTCGTTTTCCTTCTGCAATTAAGATTGATACATTTGCCAAGGGAAAAGCAGAACTTTTAAAATTCCGTTTACCGGAAGATTGTTTGTTGTGTACATTTATGGTAAAAGATATTGCGTTAAAGCTGCACTGTGATGTGCTTGTATGCATGATAGAAAGGGACAATACCGTTTTAATTCCCAATGGCGATATGATGTTTCAGCCAAATGATCGGATTTCGATTATAGCAACGCCTGCAAGTGCTAACAGGTTTTTTAAAAAAATAAAACTTTTTACCAATCGAACCAAAAATGTCATGATCGTTGGGGCAAGTAGTATTGCATATTATCTGTCAAAGATTTTGTTAAAATCGGGAATATCCGTCAAGCTAATCGAACAGAATGAAAAACGGTGTGAAGAATATAGTTTACAAATTCCCAATGCAATTGTGATTCATGGAGACGGTACTGATAAGGAAATTCTGATGGAAGAGGGATTGCCTCAGATGGGTGCTTTTATTGCGCTGACCAATTTTGATGAAGAAAATATTCTGCTTTCTCTCTATGCACGCAGTCAGATGCGCGGAAAATTGGTGACAAAAATCAATCGAATTGAGTTCGATGATATCATACAGAAACTAGATCTGGATACGATCATCAATCCGAAATCCACTACTGCGGAATATATCGTACGATTTGTGCGTGCAATGAAAAATTCTATGGGCAGTAATGTGGAAACGCTGTATACATTGATAAAGGGAGAAGTAGAAGCAGCAGAATTTTATGTAAAAACAGCGTCAAAAATTGTTGGGGTTCCGTTGCAACAGTTGAATTTTAAAGACAATGTGTTGATTGCCTGTATTTCGCGGAATGGGAAATTGTTTATTCCACGAGGTCACGATGTGATAAAAGTGGGGGATTCTGTTGTGGTTGTATCCCGGCATTTGGGACTGCATGATATATGTGATATCATAGATTGATTATCGGGAGAATGCATGATGAATAATAAAATGATAGGGTTTGTATTGGGATGTGTGTTACTGTTTGAATCTTTTTTTCTGCTGCTTCCGGCTCTTGTTGGATGGATCTATCAGGAAAAAGCGGGATGGAGTTTTTTGATTACGGCAGGGATCAATCTATGTGTTTCCGGTCTTTTTTTGATATTGTTTCGCCCGAAAAGCCGTGCACTATACTCTAGAGAAGGATTGGTGATCGTATCACTGAGCTGGATTCTCTTAAGTATTTTTGGTGCACTTCCTTTTGTGATTTCCGGTGATATTCCCAATTTTGTCAATGCACTATTTGAGTCAGTATCAGGATTTACAACAACTGGTGCAAGTATTGTTACTGATGTGGAAGTACTTCCAAAATGCTGCATATTTTGGAGAAGTTTTATGCAGTGGATTGGCGGTATGGGTGTGCTTGTGTTTATTATGGCATTTTTAACGCTTTCTGGTGCAAGGAATATCAATATTATGCGTGCTGAAAGTCCAGGACCGATTGTAGAAAAATTTGTACCACGTTTGCGTTCGACGGCTTTTTGGTTGTATGCCATGTATTTTGGTTTGACTATTTTGGAATTTATCTGTTTGCTTATTGCAAAAATGTCGTTGTTTGATGCTTTAAATACTGCCTTTGCAACTGCGGGTACTGGTGGTTTTGGATTTCGTAATGACAGTGTTGGCAGCTTTTCAACCGCTATTCAGGTAATAGTCACGATTTTTATGTTATTGTTTGGTATTAACTTCAATATGTATTTTTTACTGCTCCACAGAAAATTTCGGGATGCATGTCGTATTTCTGAAGTTTGGGGATATCTGCTTATTATTTTGTTCTCGACTTCATTGATTGTTGGGAATATTCATGACATGTACCAGACAACGGGAGAAGCAATAAAACATGCATTGTTTACGGTGGCATCCATTATTACAACTACGGGATTTTCATCGACGGATTATAATACATGGCCTGAGTTGTCACGTGCTATTCTTATGGTGATTATTTTTATTGGAGCTTGTTCCGGCAGTACTTCGGGTGGTATCAAAGTGTCGCGTATTATTATTTTTTTCAAAAGTATGGGAAAAGAAATTCGTTTACAAGTCCACCCCAAACAAGTAAAAAAACTGCACATCAATGGACATGAACTAGCACATGAAACTATTCGTACAGTCAATGCATATATGGTAGTGTACTTGATGGTATTTGTAATTTCTGTTTTGTTGATTTCTTTTGAAAATCATGATCTTGTAACTAATTTTAGTGCTGTAGCTACAACACTCAATAATACTGGACCTGGTTTGGACCTTGTGGGACCAACATCCAATTTTGCTTTCTTTTCTTCCCCAGGAAAACTAGTACTCATTTTTGATATGCTTGCTGGACGACTGGAATTATTTCCAATGCTTTTGCTGTTTTCTCCGGTTACATGGAAGAAATAACGATTTTGGCTGGACATTTTATCAAATTGATTTCCAGAATGGCGAAAAATACAAACGACTATTGGTAAATATTAAATTGTGTGCTGGAATGGCTTTTTAAGACTGCCAATTGATGTATAAAAAAAGAACTGTCACTGCATTATGCGGAAACGGGAGATTTTTGTTCGAGAAAGAATTCATTCATTTTAATATTTCAGGAATATGTTTCATGTATTAGAATGGCTGTTATTTTTTGTATTTTTCTGCATTTTTACGCATTTTATCGAATTATATCATCAATGGTGGAGGTACTTTTGCAATAATTTGTGAATTTATTGTAATATGCCAATAATCCTTGAAAATTTACTTGCATTTTTCTGGGCATTATATTATAATATGAAGTAAGAATGGGGGTTCGTTTTTTCAAAAAGCAGTAATATATTGCTATGGGAATTTGAAATAGCGGAGGAAAACATTCATTAATAATAAATATGTCGTGCAGGACAATGCATCGGCATAAACAATACACTCTTTCTGTATTAATGAGGTGATATTATGAAGACGATGAAGAAACGAGTCGGCAGTATTGCAGCTGCATTTGTCATGGGCATCACAAGTATTTTTATGCAGGTGTCATGGCTTTCTGCAAAAGCGGATACGGCTTCTGACGGTGTGGAAATCGTGACAAATGAAAGCGAAAAGGTTAAATTGTTAGTTGGAGATCCAAATCCAATTGCAGGATCTACGGTAGCAGAAACCATACAAAATGCGAACAGTACTTACTTGTTGGGTATCGCCAGTCAGTTCGGCGTGTTTATCCAAGACGATTTTATTGACACTGCTGCAGATGTGGAAAGTCGTTTGGCAGTTGGCGGCGGTGCCAATTTGACAGATCAGTTATATGGTCAAAGTGATTTTGATGTTGGAAATGGAGACTGGAATAAAAAAATTGCATTACAGGAACTGATTGGACGGGATGGTTTTGCTCATGCCATTGTACAAAACGGACCGTTTCGGATGATCAGTACACGAAGCAGTGGTGAATATCAATTGAATGGAGAATCACAAATTCTCTATAAGACTTATGTTATAGGTGATGGTGTAGATTTGTCTGATTCAACGACAAACTACGGACCGCCATCTCAGTCGGGTGCCTATGATACACAGTATTTTCGTAAAACCGATACGCCGCTTATTGATTTTAATGCAGCATTTCAATTGTTGTGTGCAAGAAGTGAGGCGCTAAACAATCGTCAGACGAATGGAAATGTGTACTATACGGTAGGCGCATCTGACAAAACCATCAATTCATTTGATCCGGAAAATGACCAGAGCGATGATCTGTCTACTGCTGATGCAGCAAAAGTGGTGGCTTGGAATGAATGGAACACAGCGCATTTTGTTTATGAAGGAAATGGAAAGGATAAAACAGTTTTATTCCATTTGACAGAAGAAGAATGGAACAGTATCCAATCGCTTTGTCGGTTCATTTCTTTTGAACAAATTCCGGATGGCGCTGAAATCGTGGTTAATGTCGAAGGTACCGACGTTGATATGGGCATTTTACAGTGGGCATTTATAAACGGAACACAGATTTCTAATCTTGAACCATGTACATTTGACGGAAAACAAACAACGAATCCGGGGAATAACGCAGAGCAATGCAGGCGTCTGTTGTATAATTTCCATGACGCAGAGGCATTTACTTTAGCTAGTTCTTTATCTGAATCGGGTGGGACGAATATAGCCGGTAACATTTTAGCACCAAATGCGGATGTAGATACATATAATAAAGAAATATGTAAGGGGCATCTTTCCGGCTCGTTAATTGCCAAATCCTTTGATGGTTGTTTCGAATTTGGCTATATGGCATATCAGGGTGGCTACAGTATGTTAGGCTCTGATACCGGTTATCAGTTGGAATTACAAAAAGTGGACAGCAATGGTAACCTATTGGATAATGCGACGATTGAAATGTATGATGCTGCTGATGACACATCGCTATTGAGTGTGTTGACACAAAAAGATGGTACAGTAAATGGTGTTATTACATTTGGCGGAAATGCACCAGAAGTGTCTGATTTTACAACAGGAACAACGGAAAAAACTGTAAACAGCACGTACTATATTCAAGAGTCCAAAGCACCGGATGGATATATCAAGACTGCCAGCCGGTACTATATTGATTTGGAAGAAACATATCTGTTGACAACATCCAATGAGGTATTGCCTCGTTCTGCGACAATTACTTTATATCCTGCAACAACAGAAGCCACAAAGCCTACATCGGGCGGTGTTTCTTATACAGTTGCAATGGATTATACATGGAATACAAATGGTGACACCATTACGGCGAAAAGCTTTACCATTAATGGCGAAGTTTACACATTGGAATCCGATGGATCAGATGGCTGGACTTATCATGGAAATGCGTTGGACGAAAGTACGCAGATTGAGGGATGTACAATCAATGTAGAAGCCGGCACGATCTATCCGGAGTTGTTGATACCGACAGTGGACGGCTCAACAGAAGAGGCAATGCAGTTTATAAATGAGCAGGGTCTTACTGTACGAAAAATCGATGAAAGCGGTAATTTATTGCCAGATGCAAAGTTGAAGATTGATAAGATTACAAATGGCGAATCTGAAACAGTCTCGGAATTTACTACCAATGACACTGCAAAAACATTTGTCATTGGAACAGACATTTCTGTAAATACAGATGAAAGTGCAGAGCCGTACTATCAATTATCAGAAAATGAGGCACCGCTTGGATATGAAATAGCTTCTCCGATTTATTTCTACTTGACAGGAACAAAGGAAAGCGGTTATCAGTTGCATTACACATCGGATACAAAAAATGGCGTTCCGGATTGGACAAAAGCTACGGTATCGAATAATACTACGCTGCAAATGACGGATTTAACGACAGTGGGCATGCATCTCACACTGCGTAAAACAGAAGCTACAAAGTCAGAAGATGGCATTGTTACGGTTACCAACAAATTGGTAGAAAATGCCAAAGTAGATTTATATGCAGCCAACGGTACATTATTGGCAGAAGATGTTTTTAAAGATGGCGCTTCTGTACAGGTGGAGGATTTGGGCATTACCGATATTGCTTATGTAGAAAATGGTATGTTAAAGCCTGGTACATATTATTTGATGGAAACAGATGCACCGGAAGGGTACACCAAATTGGCGACACCGCAATATTTTGAGGTCAAAGCGGAATCTGATGGAACGTATTCTGTTGTAGGTTATCAAAAACCGGACTACATTGCGATCGACTGTCGACAAGAGAATAGCAGTAATTCTCAATGGTTTTTGTATGATGCAAATGGAAATAAATTGGATGGTAACAATGGAAGTATTGCGAATGTGACTGAGTTTACCATAACTGTCAGTGGAAATGAAGGCAATGCCATTAAATTTTATGGCAATGATGGTGTGCAAAATGATAATGCAGTGTTAACCAATCAATCGTACACCTATACATTGGAAACGCCAATAACATTGACCAAATTGGAGATCCAGGACAGCAACTGGAATAACGGAAACTTTAAGGTGGAAGAAGTAATCATCCAAACAAGCAGTGGTGATGCCTATCAATATTCAGCAGGAGAAAGTGTACCTGCAACATTAATTTTGCATAAGGAAGATGGTACAGAAGAAACAGAAACTGTATCATTTGCTCCGACGAATTGGGGTGGCTACGTACTCCAAGATTTTAGCGGAATTACTACTTCTGGCATTACTTCTGTTGATATTCAATTGGATCCAGAGTATACAGCAAAATACTTTGAAGTTGTATGGGACGATTGGAATGTTGATGAGTCAAAAGTTTATGATGATAGTTCAGAGAAAAATATTTGTTCCATTTCTTATTATGTAGATGATGCAAGTTCGTCTAACATTATGCAAATTGCATTAAGTGAGGTAACTTTCCCAGATACGGGAAGCGGCGAAAGCAGCAATTCAACTTGTGAATACATCGCAGTAAGCGGCAACATTGTTTCTCTTGGTAACTACGGTGGAAATACAACGCTGCCTTCTGAGGCACCTGTAGAAATTTCTAAAGTTGCAGTTGGCGGCAGTGATGAATTGTCAGGAGCAGAAATGCAGCTGACATATTTGGGTGAAACCGGAGATTTGTCTGGGGTGTCAGATCAAAATGGTGCTGTTTTAGATTGGGACGATACAAAAAAAATTCTTTCATGGACATCTAGCGAAAAATCAGTAAAACTGGAAAATCTGCCTGCAGGAAACTATGAATTGACGGAAACAGTTGCTCCAGACGGGTATACTGTGATTACAGCATTTACGTTCAATGTAGACGAAAATGGTAATGTAACAACAACAGATATTCATTCCAACGTATCGGTTGATACGGATAAAAATAAGATCACTGTGTCAGATGATGTCTCGGTGATATCAATTTCGAAGAAAGATATTGCCGATGGCAGTGCGGAACTGCCGGGAGCAGAAATGAAACTGACATATCAGGGAGAGAGCGGAGATCTGTCAGAAGTGACAGCGACAGGCGGAGAATCGTTCACGATTGATGAAGAAAATCCGAAGGTAGTAACATGGACATCCGGAGAAGAAGCGTTGGCGCTGAGCAATCTGCCGGATGGAGCGTATGAACTGGAAGAAACAGCGGCACCGGATGGCTATACGGTTATCAGTAAGTTTGCATTTACCATTGAGAATGGAGTGGTAACAACAAACGGTACCGAAGAAGTAAGCGTAGAAAACGGTGTAAACCTGACAGTAAAAGACAATGCGTCGGTAATTCAAATATCGAAGAAAGATATTGCCGATGACAGTGCGGAACTGCCGGGAGCAAAAATGCAGCTGACATATCAGGGAGAGAGCGGAGATCTGTCAGAAGTGGAAGCGACAGGCGGAGAATCGTTCGATATTGATCAAGAAAATCCGAAGGTAGCAACATGGACATCCGGAGAAGAGGCATTGGTGCTGAGCAAACTGCCGGATGGAGTGTATGAACTGGAGGAAACAGCGGCACCGGATGGTTATACGGTTATCAGCAAGTTTGCATTTACCATTGAGAATGGAGTGGTAACAACAAACGGTACCGAAGAAGTAAGCGTAGAAAACGGTGTAAACCTGACAGTTCTAAATAAGGCAACAACAAGTGTCACTACAAGTACCATAATCACTACTACAACTACGAGCGATACAACTACCACAACGGAACTGACAAGTGCAGGACCGACACAGACAACGACTGACTCTACAACATCGAAGACGACAACCACAACAACCACAACTACGAGCGATACAACTACCACAACGGAACTGACAAGTGCAGGACCAACACAGACAACGACTGACTCTACAACATTGAAGACGACTGTAACAACAACTACTACAACCACTACTAAAGCTACAACAACTTCCAGTGCAACAACGGAAGAAACGACATCAACTACTGTTAAAACAACAACGACAACACAGCAGGTTACGACTACAAAAGTAACAACGACGTCGAAAGTGACTACGACTACATCTGAATCGACGACATCGCAGATTTCAACTACTACCGAAACAACAACGACGGAAGTGACAACAGAGAAGAAAATCCTGATTCATAAGGAAAATGAAGAGGGAGCATTGCTAGGAAACGCATCCTTGCAGATTACAGATGAAAATGATTCTATTGTAGCAATGTGGATTTCTGAAGAAGGTAAACCGTATGAATTCACAGAGTTTGAATTGAATAATGTATATTGCCTAACTGAATTGGAAGCACCAGTCGATTATGAAATTGCAGAACCGATTTACTTCAGAATGAATGAGAACGGTGTGGTCGAACAGTTGAAATACGTTGAAGAAGACGGTAGTATGATATTGGAGGAAGTAATTCCATTGGATGATAATGTAATTACAATGTTGGATTATTATATAGGCGAAGGCACTCTGACGCAAACCACTGTAGCAGGAGACATGACTTCTACTACTACAGAGACAACTACAACTACCTTCACAACAACAGTACAGCAAACTGAGCAAACCACTACTTCAACAACCAATTATAGCAGTACAACACTAGATGTTTCTGGCACAACAACAATAAGTGTTCCTGTTACATCTGGGGTAACTACAGCAACATCGACGAACAAAAAGTCGGATAATAGCTCCAAATCCAATGGAACAATTAAGGTGAATAGTACACCAAAGACGGGCGATTATATCGTAACAGTATTGGCAGTTTCCACTTTGTCGTTAGCATTGCTAATTGGACTACGTAAAAAGAAGTAATGCATTGTTATAGATAAAACTAGGGGCAGTATGTGTTGCACTAGTTGTACGAAATAATAAGGAGCGGAGATACGAAATTTTAACGTATCTCCGCTCCTTGTTTTTTAGATATCAAAATTTTCTGTTTGTACAATAACGTTAAACAGCAAATCATTGATGGGATATATATACGTGTTGTTCATCTGCTAGAATGCCACGAAAGAAAATTTTTTTCCAGCGTAAATTTAGACGTTTGTATCGGTACATCCAATAAAAACTGTATATGAAATCACACACCATAAGAACAATGAGTACAATGGCAATCTTTTTAGACCAATGAGGTGGAATGTGACATATAAAACGCATAATAGAGGGAAAGCATTTACCCATGAAAAAGGTGATTAAAAAAGCAAACCCTATACTGGTAGGAATGGAAGTGTATTTAGTAATATGGAGGGGGAGCTTAGAATAATCCCAATATGCGAATTTGCAGAGTTTTTCAACAGAAAATCCCAGAATGATTTCGCCGATGCATACTGCAAGAAATGAAACGAAAAAGTATAGAAGATATTTTTGTACAACGGATTTTTCTGTTTCTGGAAATAATGGAAAGTGCGGATTTTCCGGTGTTCCTATAACAATATAGAATGTCTCCAAGGTTAGACCGTATCCTAAAAGAAATGGTAAAGTCATGTTTCGATTGTCTATGTATCCTTTGGTGATGAACAGCCAAACGTTTTCTAGGCAAAAACCCAGAAATGAAATGATTCCTATAAATATCCATACAGAATAGAAATCGTATTGCAATTTCATGTACATCTTCCTTTCAGGTTATGTTTAATATATGCTGCTGGATTGATTTTTGTTGACAAAAGTGACAATGTCGTGTATAATGTGCTTATATTCGACATTACAATTGTAACATCATATTGAAGGAAAAGTCAATATATATACCATCGGAGTGAACAAATTTGGAAAAAATGTTGCATCCGTTTGGATAACGCGAACAGAAAGGAACGCAAATGGAACATTCAGATAAAATAGTGCAATCAAAAAAGAAGCAGGAAATATTGCGCTTGTCCAATGAAGAATCGAACCGTGTTACAAAGGAATGTCTTCAGACGGCATTAATCTATCTGATGGATGAAAAACCGTTTGATAGGATCACAATTACTGAATTGGTAAAGCGTGCCGGTGTGTCAAGAACGGCATTTTACCGAAATTATATCAGTAAAGAGGCGCTGCTAGGAGAGATTTGTACCAAATTGCATTATCATATTCTGCAGGAAATGCGGCCGATTAGCAGGAAAAACTGACCGTGGAACTGATACAAATGCATAAACGGTATAGTGCATAAAAATTTGATAT
>CASEVP010000010.1 GCA_949291345.1 uncultured Ruminococcus sp. | reverse complement strand
GTATGCCTGTGTTTGTGCATTGGCCTCTTCTTCTATTCCTGTCTCAGTTTTGTTCTCTGCCGATTGTTTCTCATCAGGCAAAAATCCTGAAAGTAAGATAAATGCCAGACCTACCAATCCCAGAATCACAATCACACGGATTCCACGCTCTCCCTGCAATCCTTTTTTGCAAAGCTCAAGCAGTTTTTTCCACATCTAAATTCACCTCTTCTCCCAAGTACGCCTTCAGCACTTCTTTTGCAGTTTCCGTATCCGCACAGTAAACGGTTACATGTTCTATTTCTATGCGGCTGTCCTGTGTCATATGCATTTCTACCACCACATTCCCATCTGTTACGCCATTTTCCTGCAAGTACGTCTCCAGAAGCTTTTCTGTATTTTGTATTGTCTGCTCTATCACCTCCGTATCTACTGCGACAGATACCGCATCTGACACCGATATTTCTTCGTTCCATTGTGGTTCCAATGCTACAGCCCCTTTACATAGCGGTGTCAATATTCCAATTAAAAAAACTGCGGACAACAACAACCGCATCTGTCTGTCAAATTTTGCACTGGGTTTTAAAGCATCCAGCAAACCGGTTAGCAAACTGATCACACAGGTTGCTAGAACCACTGCACGCATGGTATCCATTTATGTCATTCCTTTCCCGATGGTCATCGCAATTGCTGTTGCCACTACAAACATAATACCAAAGCACACTAGTAGTGCAAAAGCGATTGCCAGAGCCTGCTGAGTTCCTTGCAGCAATCGCAAAAGTCGTTTCGTCCCTAAAATTTCAGCTAGTGCAGTACCAATTCCCACAACTACCCGATACAACAGCAGCTGTACAAGCGGCGGCAAAAACAAAATACAAAGCGCCATCATACCTATCACGCCTGTAGTATTGCGCAGAATTTGCAGACTGCTCCGCACCGTCGTATAGGCATCTGACACGGCACTGCCCACCACAGGAACAAAATTAGAGATAACATACTTGGTTGTCTTTGCAGCCGCTGTATCCACACTTCCATTGACCCAACTCTGCATGGAAAGTACCCCCAAAAATATTGTCATGATCAACCCCAGAACCCATGTGGTTGTCCGTTTTGTCATATGCAGCAGTCCGCCAACTGATACAGAGGGACTTACGGCATCCACAATTGCCAGTGCAAATACCATTGTACACAGTGGCAGCAGCACATGACAGATCAACTGTATCACTCCATCTGCTAGTGCAATTACCCCAGTCTGATAGCATAGTGCACTGCCCACTGTTCCACCTGCGGCGAGAATACCAGCAAATACCGGTACAAATAATGTCATAAACTCAGAGCCGCTTTCCAAAGTCTGTTCCACGGATGAAAAACTGGTACAAAGCGGTTCTGAAAGCACTGCTACAGCAGCTAATGTGCATATAAATTCAAATACCGTCTCCGTTCCTGCACGCATATTTCCTTGATACAGTCCCTGCAATAGTGCCGAAAATATAATCACAGTTAGTAATCCCGCTAACATTTGAAATGGTCTTTCAATTCTGTCTCCAATATAATTGGAGAACACGTTCCACATTGTGGAAAACGTAAATTTTTCCTGTACCTGTGTTGGGGCAGAAACAGATAGTCCCAATTCCTCCAACATTGACTGAATATCCCAATCCAGGCTATCCACCACCTGTTCACTGCCGCTTTCCTCTGCCAGTGCACTGCTTGACGCAGAAGATTCCTCCGCATACACTGTATTATTGCCTGGAATTGCCAATACCGGCAGCAACAAAAGCATTGTCAGCAAAAACAAGATCTTTTTTCTCATGACAAAACCTCCGTCACAGTTTTCAACAATGTTTCCAGAAGCGGTAGGGAAAGCAGTACCAACGTCAATCTGCCCCAGAGTTCCACAGTCCTTGCCAGTGCGGATTCACCACAATCCTGACATAAATCTCCCGCAATTGCAGTCAGGTAACAAATTCCAAGCGCTTTCCACAGCACTTCTAAATAGGCATTAGGGAGCTGTGTCTTTGCAAAAAGTGTTCCCATCGTTTCTGCGATAGGTGTGAGATATGCGGTTGCAGCAAGCCCCACGGCAACACAGGCACTGACGGTACAAAGCATTGCCTGTTCTTTGCAGTATTGCTTTAGCAAAGTCGCTAAGATTGCCGCTACAATACACACACCTGCCGCTGTTACAGTTTCCTCCATCATAGCCCAAACACCGACTTTACCCGTTCAAACAAATCACCGATCTGGTCAATCAGCAACATTAGTACCACTACCAATCCTGCCAATGTTGTCATCATTGCCTGTTCTTCCCGTTCTGCACGTTTCAGTACCAGATTTAGTACAGCGACGATAATCCCGGTACCGGCAATTTTAAATATCAAATCTATATCCATTTTCACATCTTCCCTTCTATGCTGTACGTCTAGCTCAGCAAAATTGCTGCCATCAGTCCCCCTAGCAATCCAAGACTGCAATACAATCTTTGTTTTTGCATATACCGTTTTCCTGCTTCTTTTGCCGTTTTTTCCATTTGTTGCCGATATTGATCCAGAGTCTCCAACTGTCCCTCCAAATCACTTGCACCCAATTGTGTACCCAAGGGAATCAGAATTCTTTTTGCCTCCTCTGGCAGAACCACATCTGCCTGTATCGCTTTCTCCCATGCATCGCTTAAAATATCTCCTGCATCCAACTGCTCTAATACAGCTCTTGGAAATGAAAATTGCTGATATACCTTTTCCTGAGACAGTTGTTCAAACAATGCATAGATAGGAAGACTACGAAATGCCATCTGCACTGCCAGTTCTCGCAACATCTGACAAATCTGTTCTATTGCTAACTTAGACTGTCGCAGCTTCATTGCAGCAAAAACACCTGTCCAAATGCCGCAGCATACCACAAGCAATAATCCAAACAATTTTAGCATGCTATCACCTACCGTATTGTTTGCACTTTTCCCAGTTGTAAAGCTGATAGATGTGCCACATGAGTAAATACCCCTTCTTCTAAAAGGCGTTTCAGTATACATCTTCGCTGTAGTTCCTCCCAAGAGCCAGCATGTACAGATGCTACCACTGGCACACCGCATCCATGCACGCGCAAAATTGCTTGTACATCCTCCTGCGTGCCAATCTCATCACAAACCAGAATCTGTGGTGTCAAAACTCGCAGTGCTGTTAGCAATCCTTCTCCTCTGGGAAACCCGTCCAGCACATCGGTATGTATACCCACATCATAACGAGGAACTCCTGCATGCATTGCCGCAATTTCGCTTCGCTCGTCCACCAAACTCACACGCCATTTTTCACCAAGTAAACGGCACAGATCCCGCAGCATTGTGGTTTTTCCGCTTCCAACGTTCCCCGAAAGCAGCAAGCTGCACGGCTGCACGCCAAACACCTTCTGATAAAGTGAATCCGCACAGCCCTTCACTGCGTGTGCAATTCGAAAATTTAACCCACTGATATACCGCATTTGGGTCAACACCCCCTCACGATACACGGCAGAACCAGCTATGCCTACACGATTTCCGCCAGAAATCGTGATAAATCCTTCTCTTATTTCCTTGGTATAACGATAAATGGAATATTCACATATTGCTTGAAATGACTGCTCCACCATTTTTTGTGTCACAAGAACTCCTCGCGATGCCAGAGAAGTCCGTTCTCCCATTGCTCCCACAATTTTCTCCCTGCCGCTAACCGTGATACAAAGAGGGCACGACGCACGAAGCCGAATCTCCTGTACTTGTTCCTGTACTCTTTTTTCCATATGCTGTAATGCCTCACGCACCTGAACAGGCAAATATCCCATAACAGCCTGTATTCCATTTTTCTCCATACTCTTTTCATTCCCATCATTTCAATTTCGGCATCCAAGAAAACCAGCACCGCCAGCGTCAAAGCTCCAATACACTTCTGTCAGGCACATTTGGTTTGGCACTACTGCTGATCTTTCAAGAATCCGGTTTGTTGTCTCATTCTATGCAAAGCATGTCTGCGGTATGACAAGCCTACGATTTAAGAAAACATAAAAAAACCGCTTTGCAGACCATTTCTGCAAAACGGTTTTTAGAATATACGGTTTTTATGTCGTTAAAAAGATAAAATATACAAAGAAATTATATGCTTTGCTCAATATATGGATTCTACTCAATCCTTTGCATATATGATCAGGAGATCCCCCTCTCCCACAGTAACAACTGCCTCTTTCCCAATAATGGCATTACTAACGCCAAGAGGAAATTTTCCTGAAAATGTACCATGACGCAACGGATAAGCAACGCCTTCCAGCGTTACATCTTTACAGAATTCCGAAAGTGACAACAGGGAAAAGAAGGAAAAGTCTCTTTTGGGATATCGTACAGTCCCTCCACGCTGTAAAGTAATCCAATGTTTTTCGTCCACTAAGATTCCCTGTACATGATGATCTGCCAAAAAACGCAATAACTGCAAATTTGCCACGGTATGATCCAGTCTTCCGCCCAATGCGCCATAAAATAGCAGCGTTTTAAACCCCCGTCTCATGGCATATTTGGCTGCCAGCATGATATCTGTATCATCTTTTTCCGAAGGATACACAGTAACATTTTCTCCTGACGGCACGCTCACCAATGAATCAAAATCTCCCACACTCCAATGGGGATGTACCCCCAAAGCCCTTGCCAATGCTACACCCGCATCTGCACAGATATAACATGCCGCCTTAGGAACCTCAGGCTGTCCATAGGGATCAACAGGTGAACCTGCAAAAATCACTGCCAAATTTTTCATGACTCCCACGCCTTTCTTTGATTTGCAGTCTGGTATAGTGATACATAGGAATCATGCCTGCTTTTTGCAATTTCTCCATTTTGCACTGCTTGCACGATAGCACATCCCTTTTCGCAGATATGAGCACAATCTTGAAAGCGACAGTGTCCCAAATATTTTTGAAATTCTGGAAAACATGCTGCGATTTTTCTTTTTTCCATCTGAACATACTGCTCTGCCTCAAATGTAGAAAATCCTGGTGTATCTGCCAGATACCCGCCAGCACACGGAAAAAGCTGCACCTGTCTTGTTGTATGTCTGCCTCTCCCCAATTTTTCACTGATCTCTCCCACAGGAAGATGCAAAGACGGTTCTATGGCATTCAGCAGTGTGGACTTTCCTACACCGGAATTTCCAGTCATCATGCTGACTTTTCCATCCAATTTACGAGCAATTGCCTCTATCGTCTCAGGGCTTTCATAATCCGCTGGCATTACCGCAATTTCCGCCTTTTGATATAACTCCTGTAATTTGGTCGCATTATCCAAATCCACTTTTGTAACAACCAGGATCGGTTGGATATCCTGATAGATTGCCACTGCTAAAAAAGAATCCAGCAGCAACAGATTTGGTCTAGGATTGCAGGACGAAACCACAAACAGAATCTGATCCAAGTTTGCGACTGGTGGTCGCAAAATATGGTTTTTTCTCGGTAAAATTTCTGTAATTACCTGATCCTGCGAAAATATAACATAATCCCCTACATAAGGTACAATTCCTTTTTTTCGAAATACCCCTCGTGCTTTACAAGTACAGATGCCAGAAGAGGTCTCTACTGTATAGAGACCTCCTACTGACGTAATGATCCTGCCCTGTTTCTGCGAAGAGATAGCTACAGGATTTGCCATCTGCAATCTATCCCCCTACAACTGCTGTTTGTTCCGCAACAGGCTCTTGCTGTTCTTCCGTCTCCTGCGGCTGTGTAGGTGCCTCTGTTGCCGGTGCAGTCTCTACAGCAATACTTGCAAATGCCCTGTCAATATTTTCACTAGATACAGTAAAGTTCTTGTTAACAAAGTCAAATTGATATGTGCCGATCACAGCAGTCTTTCCACTCAGATCACTTGTAACGGAAACCTTAACAACTTTTGTCCCCGTTCCCTTGATCTTAACAGAAATAGAACCATCTGTCAACGATTCTGCCACAAAAGCACGAGTACCGATCACACCGTCTGCATCAGTTTCAAAATTCAGCGTATACTTACCACTCATCTCAGACAGCGGCAAATTGACCAATCCATAGGAAACTTCACCCTCTGGTTCTTCTCCATTACTTACCTTTACCTTAATTGTAGAACCTGTTACAACAACTTTTCCCGGTTCTGGATCCTGTTCAAACACTATGCCTTCTTCTTCTGTAGATTCTTCTTCCGTTACTTCCAGTTTCAAATTGCGATGATCACATTCCTTTTGTGCCTCTTCCAATGTCATTCCCACAAATTTGGGGACATCCGTCTCATCAACGGCAATTCCTTGACTTACATAGATGACAACTGTCGATCCCACTGCAACTTCTGTACCGTTTTTCGGATCAGTCCGAATTACATGATCTGCTTCAATATTTTCCTCTGTTGTGCTAAGTGTACGCTTGAGTTCCACCGTTAATCCCAAAGCAGTCAAAGCATCTTCTGCCTGAGCCGATTCATAATTTGTCAGATCCGGAACCGCTACTTTTTGAATTCCTAGGCTAACTGCCACTGCCAATTCTATTTTGCCGTCATCATTTTTCTTGACAAACTGACCGCCTTCCACATTTTGTTTATAGATCACATTTTCTTCGTACTGATCCGTGTACTCCTTCTCTGCGATCTCAAAATCTACATTGGGATAGTTCAGTACCGCCTCGTCATAATCCATTCCGATCACTTTTGGCACTTCTGCCGTTGAGCCGCTAGATTCTCTCGTTCCTTGTCCCACAATTAAAACAATCACAATCGCTGCCACAATTACTACCACAATAGTAATTGCGGTCAGAATTGGCACAACAAGGGATTTGCTCTGCTCTGGCTCCGGACGGTATTCTTCGTCATAGTAATCGTTCCCTCTGCCGCGACGATGATTTCCGCCGTTCGCATAATAGTTATCGTTTGTAACAGACGGCGTAAAGTACTGAGTCGATTCGGGAGCATTATAATATCCAAAAATAATCTGTTGATTCGCTTTAAACGCTTCAATATCCCGAATCATATCCGTTGCGGATTGATACCGTTTATTGACATCCTTTTCCATCGCATGCATAATGATTTCTTCAAGACCAGATGGAATATTCGGATTGATATCGCGGGGCCGCACTGCCACATTCTGCATATGCATCACAGCAATAGAGACCGGATTGTCCGTATCAAATGGCTTTCTTCCAGTAAGCATCTCATAAAACATCACACCAACAGAATAAATATCACTTTTGGCATCTATAGCATCTCCCCGTGCTTGTTCCGGACTAATGTAGTGCACTGTTCCAATTGCCTGATCCGTTGCAGTACGGCTTTCTTCTCTTGCAAATTTTGCAATGCCAAAATCCATGACTTTAATCGTTCCGTCTGTCAGCAACATTATATTCTGGGGTTTGATGTCCCGATGTACAATGCCACGGTTATGGGCATGCTGTAATGCACGCAGAATCTGAATGACAAAATGTACTGCATCTTTCCAATTTAGTACTTTTTCACTGTCAATGTATTCTTTTAACGTGATACCATCAATATATTCCATGACTATATACTGCATCTTATCGGAAAATCCCATATCGTAAATCTTAACAATGTTCGGATGGGACATCATAGCAATCGCTTTAGATTCATTGCGAAAACGGCGCTGAAATTCTTCACTCTCTGAATATTCCTTCTTCAAAATCTTCACAGCTACCATACGGTTATCCAATACGTCCACGGCACGATATACATCAGCCATTCCGCCTTCTCCCACCAGTTCCGTCAGTTCATAGCGACCATCCAGTCGTGTCCCAATGCGCTTATCTTTCTCCATAATTTCTCATGCCTCCGTCTTACGACAATGTTGCCAATGCAACAGAAATATTATCTCTTCCGCCTTTTTCCAAGGCAGCTTCTATCAATTTTTGCACGGTTTCCTCATCTGAAAGTGCTTCAGCCAGTATTGTCTGTATTTCTACATCAGAGCAAAAACCCGACAATCCATCTGAACAAAGCAACACCCGACAGTTTTCCCCTTCCACAATATCTACACGGAAAAAATCTGGGCATACAGTTCGTTCTACGCCAACTGCTTTCATTAGCATATGCCGCTGCGGATGGGTTTGCATTTCTTTTTCCGTAATCTTTCCTGTTTCCAATAACATATGCACCACAGTATGGTCTGTTGTCACCTGCTGCATCTCGCCATTTTGCATTAAGTATGCTCGGCTGTCACCTACATTAGCGATAGCAATATAATTTTTAGTGACAAATGCTGCCACGCACGTAGTACCCATTCCAAAATTCTGATAATCCATTCTTGCTGTTGTATATACCACAGAATTTGCCGCTGATACCGAAGACAGCAACAGTGATCGGATACTATAAGCATCCATATCTTCCGTATAGCTTTCTTCAAAATGCTCAAAAAAAACATCCGATGCCATACTGCTTGCTTTGCTTCCGGAACGTTCTCCACCCATTCCATCAAATACCGCCAGCAATATATTTTCTCCATATTGCCGCACATCTACTCGATCTTGATTTTCATCTCGAACATATCCGATATGCGTTTGTGATGCACTCGTCAAATTCTACCACCTCCGATTTTGATATAGTCACCATGATAGATATTACATTTCTCATTTTCCTCATTTCTGCAACGCATCACGCCGCAGCTGCCCGCATGCCGCCTCTATATCGCTTCCCAATGTCCTTCGAATGGTAACATTGATTCCAAGCTGCACCAACGACTTTTGAAACCGTTCCACACTTTTTCGCATAGAATGATAACTGCGCTCTGCAATGGGATTGACAGGAATCAAATTGACATGACAATGCATATCACATAATCGTTGTGCCAAATTTACTGCATCTGCATGTGTATCATTTACCCCTTCAATAACAGCATATTCAAAAGTCACACGCCGACCCGTTTTTTCAAAATAATATCGGCACGCATCCAACAGATCTTCCACAGGATAGCTTCGGTTGACGGGCATGATTTCACTGCGGCATTTGTTTTCCGGACTGTGCAGTGATACGGAC
Organism: uncultured Ruminococcus sp.; assembly: GCA_949291345.1. Taxonomy (GTDB): domain Bacteria; phylum Bacillota; class Clostridia; order Oscillospirales; family Ruminococcaceae; genus Ruminococcus_C. The sequence continues at coordinate 8,404 of CASEVP010000010.1, read as the reverse complement.
AGTGTTACGCCTAAATGCAAATCCGCCAACTCCCGAATCTGCGGGACTATTCCGCATGTAGAAAGCGCCACATGACGCAAACTCATTCCGAATCCGCAGGGATCTGACAGCAGACGAAAAAAGCGCAAAACATTATCAAAATTATCCAATGGTTCCCCAATCCCCATCATCACAATACTATCAATGCGACAACCGGAGTCTCTCTGCGTCTCATACAATTGCAGCAACAATTCCGATGGTTCAAGATTTCTCACATATCCTGCTATGGTAGAGGCGCAAAAGCGACACCCCATCCGGCATCCGACCTGTGTAGAGATACAAATGCTTTTTCCATGAAGATAATCCATCAAAACAGTCTCAACAAAATTGCCGTCCTGCAGTTCATATAAGTATTTTACTGTATTATCCCTATTAGATGCAAGCTTTCTTACAATATTTAGTCTATTTATACAAAATTTCTCATCTAGTCTTTTCCGTAATTGGATAGAAAGTGTAGTCATTTGCCCAAAATCCGTCACTTGCTTCTGATGCAGCCATGAAAATATCTGTTTTGCCCGGTACTTTGGCTCTCCCATTTCCAATATATGCTGCTCCAACACTGCCAGCGGCAATGACAATATATCCATTCTTGCCATATTTTCTCCTCCATCACAAGCAAGAAACGGCGTTCATCCGTTTTCAATCCGGCGCATTTTTGCAATGAAAAAACCATCGCTTCCAAAATCCTTTGGCCACAGGGTCACCATGCATTCTGAAAATACACCGCCCCATTTTTCGCAAACCGGCAAACATGTAAATTCCGGATGATTTTGCAAAAATCGCTGTACAATCTGTGCGTTTTCCTCTGGCAATACTGTACAGGTAGAATACTGAAGAATCCCGCCTGGCTTTACATACTTTGCACCGTTTTCAAGAATGGCAAGCTGTATTTCAGGCAACCCCTGCAATTCCTCAGGTGATTTTTCCTTTATTTCTGGTTTCCGACGTAACACACCAATCCCGGAACAGGGAACATCACACAACACTCTGTCTGCACCGGCATATTCGGGATAAAACTTCGTTGCGTCCCCTTGTATCGCCCTTACATTCTGCAGTCCCAGCCGTTTTACATTCTCTTCAATCAATTTTACACGATGCGGTATCAGATCAAAAGCAAAAACCTTTCCCCTCTGTGCCATTCCTGCAGCAATTGTACAAGTTTTTCCTCCCGGTGCAGCACATAGATCTAATACAGTTTCACCAGGCTTGGCATCGATTGCCAGCGCACAAATCTGTGACGCCAAATCCTGTACATAAAACCAGCCCTTCTGAAATGCAGGCAGTTTGCGAATATTTCCGCTCTGCAACAGATATGCTCCCTGCAAATCCAGAGAAACTATCTTTTTTCCCATCGCCTGTTCGAGTTCTTCTACAGTACAAGATGTCGGATTATGTCGTATGTATCTGGGGGCAGGCTCCAGTGCATCTTCCAAAAACGCTCTTGTGGTCTCTTCTCCATAAGCATCCAGCAATTTTTCCAGCATCCATTCCGGTACCGCATAAGCAACTGCCATAGCGGCTTTTTTCTCCTTAGGATACGGAATTCGACACTCATCTCGCAAAAACCCCCGTAGTATTGCATTGACAAACCCAGATGCACTGGATTTTCGACAAGATTTGGTCAATTTTACACTCTCATTCACTGCAGCACGGGAAGGAATCTGATTACAATACAATATCTGATATATGCCTAGTCGCAGAATATTGCGAACTGTCCGATCCAATTTCCTTTTGCAATAATGAGTAATAACGGCATCTAATGTGATTTTTCGTTCGATCACCCCATAATACAGACAAGCACACAATCGCTTGTCACGTTCTTCCAGAGTGAACTGGGACAGAGCCGCATCTAACAACAAGTTGGAGTAGCTTTTTTCCTGCTCTGTCCGATCCAGTAACTGTACCACCAATTTTCTTATATTCATCTTCTATTATTCCTTCTGGCAATGCTAATCAAGCGAAGTAACTGCAATATACTATTAAGGAATGATGCCACGTATGTCAGCGCAGCCGCAGTCAATACTTTCCTTGCACCGGAAAGTTCATTTCCAGACAAGATATGCTTTAATTCCAATGTTTTCATAGCACGCCCACTAGCATTAAACTCTACTGGAAGTGTCACCAGTTGAAACACCACAATAGCCGCAAACAGCACGATGCCAATTAGCTGAAACGTTTCACCCATATACGAATTACCCATAAACAGGCCCAACAAAAAAATCAAATACCAAAATCTTGAACCAAACTGAGTGATTGGAATAACTGCACTTCGCAGTTTCATGGGCACATATCCTTTCTCATGCTGCACGGCATGTCCGCACTCATGTGCAGCAACGCCAATGGCTGCAACAGATGTTGAATGATATACAGAATCTGACAGCCGAATCACATTTGCGCGTGGATCATAGTGATCCGTCAAATTTCCTGACACTTGTTCAATTGCAATATGATGCAAACCATTTCCATCCAAAATTTGCCTTGCCACCTGTGCCGCTGTCATTCGCCGGCCGCTCTGCACATTCTGATAACGCTTAAATGTCGCATTCACATTCCAAGACGCAAGCAAACTAATGATCAGTCCGACAATGATAAACCCATAACCAGTATAAAACAGCATATATGCCCTCTCTTTCTCAGCCAAGAAGTTTACCCTTTTGTAGTTTTTTTCCACACAGAAATGCTTCTGCCAGCATACGCTTTTTTCCCTCAGGCTGAATTTCTATCAAACAAAGCCCGTTTCCATCCCCGCAAGCCACAACAAACTGCTGTGAATCTACAATCGTTCCGGCTTCTCCATTCACCCCAGAAACCACCCGGGAGCTATAAATCTTTAATCGCTTTCCGTCCAACCAAGTAAATCCTGTAATGGCACGTATCAGATTATGCAGTTCTTCCGCCGGTCTTGAAAAATCTAATTCCGACATTTCTTTTGTAATTCTTGATGCATAGGAAGATTGTGCATCATCTTGCGGTTCCCCTTTCAGCGTTCCCTTTTCCAATCGTTCTAACGTTTCAGCAAGAGTCTGTGCCGCAAGTTCCGCCAGTTTATCATGTAATTCAGAGGCAGTCTCTTCGCTTCCAATCGGAATCTCCCGTTTGAGCAGCATGTCTCCTGTATCCAATCCTTCTGCCATCTGCATTGCGGTAATGCCCGTTTTTGTCTCACCGTTCATAATCGCCCACTGAATGGGCGCAGCTCCACGATATGCAGGCAGCAAAGATGCATGCATATTAATACAATGATATTTCGGCAAATCCAAAACTGCTTTTGGCAGAATCTGACCATACGCCATCACCACGATCAAATCTGGCTCCAGTTTGTGTAAAATCTCCATTGCATCTTGAGCATCTTGTCCTTTTCGCAGAGATAACGGCTGATATACTGGAATATCATATGCCATCGCAGCCTGTTTTACTGCTGTGGGAATCGTATGGTGTCCCCGCCCTTTTGGACGATCCGGTTGTGTGAAAACACCTACTACTTCATGCTTACTCTCTGCCAGAAATTGTAGGCAGGGCACTGCAATCTCCGGCGTTCCCATATATACGATCCTCATGCTTCCTCCAATTCATTAGGGTCTACAAATTCATCTACCACATCGATAAAAAGCTGTCCTTCCAAATGCGCATATTCATGACAAGCACACTGTGCACCGAGTGCCGTTAATGTCATTTCAAAAAGCTTTCCATTTCGATCTTGGGCACGCAACTTACACTTATTGGGACGCACCACATATCCCCAACGATCCGGCACAGACAGACAGCCTTCCAATACTCGTTGTTTTCCACTGGTTTTCAATATTTCGGGATTAATCGCCTCAATGCGTATCTCACCCAAATGCATAATGAAAAAACGGCGGCAATACCCTACCTGCGGTGCAGCCAATCCTACTCCTTCTGCATCATCCAATGTTTCATGCATATCGTCCAGCAATTGGTGCAGTTTCTCATCAAACTCAATTACCGGACGACATTTCGTCCGCAAAATTGGATCTCCTTCTTTTACTATGCGTCGAATTGCCATTCTCTTCTCCTTCCGATATTATACACCGATATCACCGTTCATATCCGCATAAATATGCACTTTTGCACATTCCCGTGTTTCGCCAGCCTGCAAAAGTACGCCTCTTATCAAGTCACGATATGGTTTTGTATTTTTGCATTTGATTACCAACTGATACCGATATTTTCCATTAATTCTTCTATAAACGCAGGGTACTGGTTCAAGAACCCAAACCGGATAAGAAAAATGCGTGCTTTGGATCTGCATTTTCAGCATATCAGAAGTGTATTCTGCCGCTTTTTTCACTTCTCCTTCGATTGTACCCACAAAGCCTATCACACAAATATCACATATTGGCGGGAAAATCAGTTGGCGCCGCAATGCAATTTCTTGAGCATAAAATGCCGGGTATGCCTGTTGTGCCGCCAATCGCAGCACATAATGTTCCGGCATACTCGTCTGCAACACAGCACGACCTGGTTTCTCACCTCTTCCACTGCGTCCCACCACCTGTGTCACCAGAGAAAATGTCCGCTCATAACTTCGAAAATCTCCGGCATACAGAGCCTTGTCCACCGACAGCACACCGACAAGTGTGACTCTCGGAAAGTCTAAACCTTTTCCAATCATCTGTGTTCCCAGCATGATATCATACTTACCTGCGCGAAATTCCTGAAATCGGGATTCGTAGGCAAATCGAGACATTGTAGTATCAGCATCCATACGCAGAATACGGGCATCCGGCACAATGTTGGCCAATTCTTCTTCCACACGCTGAGTGCCAAATCCCATTTTTCGCAAGTGATGCCCACCACAGGCAGGACATGTATCCACCATATCCTGCGTATGCCCGCAATAGTGACACATTAAACTATCGTTCACCTTATGATATGTCATTGGCACACTGCATTGAGGACAATACACGGGCTGGTTACAGGAGGCGCAGCTGATAATCGTATGATAACCGCGTCGATTAAGCAACAAGAGTGACTGATCTCCCACTTTCAGATTTTCCCGCAATGCCTCTGCCAGTTGATGAGAAAACATGCCTTCTAAACCAGCTGAACGTTCCTGCTGCATATCCACCACTTCCACTTCCGGCAATGGTGACTGATGATATCGTTTCTTCATTTCCAAAAGAGTATACACGCCACGCTGAGCATAATAATAACTCTCAATGGACGGCGTTGCTGATGCCAAAAGCAATGGACAGCCATGCGTCTGACAACGATATTTTGCCACAGAAACGGCATGATAACGAGGTGACGCATCTGATTTATAGGTACGTTCGCCCTCCTCATCCACTACGATTAAGCCCAAAGACGGTACCGGTGCAAAAACCGCACTTCTTGTTCCGATGACAATTTGAATCTCGCCGCTTGCAATGCGTTTCCAAGTTTCATTGCGTTGTCCAAGAGAAAGTTCACTGTGTACCACTGCAACAATTTTCCCAAACCAACTATAAAACTGCTCCACAATCTGAGGTGTCAGTGCAATTTCCGGTACCAATAAGATGACCTGCTTTTTCTGCTGTACCACAGTATGAATTAGGCGAATAAACACGCTTGTTTTTCCACTCCCTGTAACACCATGAAGCAAAAAGCAATGAAATCCCTCAAAGAGTGCCTGTGTCATACGATTGTACACCGTCTGCTGTTCATCCGATAATACAATTTCTTCCGGCGAGTGTGGTTTTATGGAAATATCATAAGACAAAAGCGGTGGCTGAACCACATAGGATTCCACCACACCGTTTTCAATCAATTTTTTAACAACTGCCTTTGTCACACCGCACAGATAGCATGCTTCCTTTTCAGAAACCGCCCCTGTTTCTTGAAGCAAATCTACAACTTTTTGCTGCATTTTTGTGATACGAACAAATTCTCTTGGTATCTTAGAAATACGAAGCATTCGTATCCCACTTTGACCATGCGTTTTTTCTTTCACGGTGTTATGAGCTTTCAAAATCCCTTTTTGCCGTAGAGATTCCAGCACCTTTTTACCCTGTTCATCGGCTTTTGTCAAAAGGCGATGAAATTCTTGTTTTGTCTTCGCATTCGACAAAAAAAACAGCATACGAGACTCTTCATCTGTGAGCTGCACATCCGGAATAGGGCTGGCAAGCACAAGTTTTTCCACAATTTGCACTTGCATTCCAGCGGGCAATATTGTTCGCACTGCATCGAAATATGTGCAAAATGTCATTTCCTTTAGCCAGAATACCATGTCTAGCATCTCGCCCTGCAATATTGGCTGCTTATCTACCACAGAACTCACAGCCTTCAATTGCAGTTGATTCTGTTCATACAACTCGCAAGAAAGAACCATTCCCACTTTTTTTTGATTTCCTTTTCCAAATGGTACTACAACACGACAGCCAATGGAAATTTTTTGCAGTGATACATATGAAAATAAGCGGTCAAATGCATATTTTGCTGTACTGATCGCCACACCTACTCGCCAAATTTGCGGCAATTCTGTATATGAGCTCATAATTTAACGATTCATTTCTTCATCGTCCACAATGCGGTATTTTCCCGCAGCAAGTTCACGTATTGCTGTTTTTACAGGTTTTTCTTCTAGGATCTTCTCCTCTTTATATAATTCGTCTGCAATTTCTCTAGCGCGCTTTGCAACACCGATTACCAAAGAATAACTGCTCTCATTTTTTGTAATCAATTGATTAACAGACGGTCTTAACATATTCATTTTTTCAGCACCTCACGTATTATTTCTTTTTTATTCTGATTCTTACAAGTTTCCGAATGTAAAATTGCATGAACTTCTGCTACAGCCTGCTCTAATTCTGCATTTACCACTACATAATCATAAGAATCGGCACATTGAATCTCCCGTGCAGCCTGTGAAACACGCTGCTGTACGACTTCCTCCGTCTCTGTGCCACGCTTTCGCAGACGTCTTTCCAATTCGGAAAGAGAAGGCGGCATAATAAATAAAAATATTGCATCCGGACACTTTTCACGAATCTTCTTTGCACCCACCACTTCAATTTCTAAAATGACATTCTGTCCAGCTTGCAAATGCTCTTCTACCGGCTGACGCAATGTGCCATAATAATGGTCACAATATCCGGCATACTCCAAAAAGCCATCCTCTGCGATTAGTTCTTCAAATTTTTCATTGCTTAAAAAACGATAATTTACACCATCCACCTCACCAGGACGCATCTGACGGGTCGTTGCTGAAACTGAAAAATACAAATCTGGATCCTGCAATATCTCTTGCAATATGGTTCCCTTTCCACATCCGGACGGGCCAGACACCACAAATAATCTTCCCTTTTTCATTTCTTTCACCCCTTTCTGTTATTCAATATTCTGTATCTGTTCCCGAATTTTTTCAATCTCGGACTTCATATCAACTACAAGTTTCGTAATTTCCAACGATTGTGACTTTGATCCAGTTGTATTGACTTCACGATTCATTTCCTGTACAAGAAAATCCATTTTACGTCCCACCGGTTCCTCGCATTCCAAAAACCCACGCATTTGTGCAATATGGCTGCGAAGCCGTACCAATTCTTCATCAACAGCTATTTTTTCTGCTACAACTGCCGCCTCCGTCACCAGTCGCGATTCATCAATGGTTCGATCAGATAATAATTCCGCAATTTTTCGATATAACTTATCATAATATAACTTCACCGTTTCCGGAACCAATTGTTCCACGCGATCAGTCATAGATTCCAAACGATCCAAATGCATCGCCACATCGTCGCGCAGACGCGCCCCTTCTGTCTCACGCATTTCCAGAAACCTTTTTAATGCTTCCTGGAGTACTGGTTCCAAAATCTGCCATACAGCAACTTCATCTTGTACCTCTTGTTTGACCTGAAATGCCTCCGGAATACGAAGCATTGTAGAAAGAGAAAGCACTGTATTCGCACCCCATGTATCACCCACCATTACACTGTAATCATCTGTACAACGATTTATTGATAACTGCTCTTTATCTTCCTTCAACTTTTTGTTTTCTAACGCCACAGCTTCAATATAGGCAGTTACTACTTCATGATTTACTTCTACTGCAACCGATTTTTCTGAAATCAACTGAATTGTCACACCAATATCCGTCTTTCCTCGAAAAATCACCTTCTGGGTTACTGACTTTATCTTTTCTTCTAAACTATTATAATTTCTCGGCATGCGCACTGATGTCTCTAGAAATCGATGATTGACCGAGTGCACCTCAACTGACACTTCATATTTTTCGGAACAAGCTTTTGCTTGCCCGTATCCAGTCATACTTTTCACCTTGTCGCCCCCTTTGACGATAACTACCCATAATAAATTATTATAACATTTCATACCAAAAAAATCAAGTGTGATATCCATTTTTTAT
>CASEVP010000009.1 GCA_949291345.1 uncultured Ruminococcus sp. | reverse complement strand
AATCAAAAAGCAGTGAATCTCCTCACTTGCTTTGACACCCCCTTTGAGCACGTAAACTCCTATGCAACAATTGGGTTCAGTCAGCTTCCGGCGAAATTGACATCAGGCGGAAAACCTCTTACAGTGGAGTTTGTTTCTGCGTGCGAAAGTACCTACGACCTTTTTCCGAATGTCGTGTCGACCTGCGCATTTCAGTTGATGGACGGAGAAACAATGTATGGTCCGGGCGCTGTCGTTCCGAACGTGATTTCCATGTACTATCCCGAATTAGAGATGAAGCATATGTGCATGGCGTATCCGTTTTTGTGGGAGCATAGCCCTCGTACCCTTTCCATAGGAGAGAAGCTTGTGGCCTGGTTACAACTCATTCCTATTTCAGATATGGAATATCGATACCTTTTGCAAAATGGTTATGATGCATTGGAAAATCTATTTGAGAAGGAAGGAATTGACGTATTAGATTTAGGAAGAAAAAGTGTGATAAACCGCTAATCGAAAGGTTAAAAAATAAAACATTATTGCAAATCTATCAAATGATTGCATCGCAGCACAATAAGAATGCTGCCAGCATAGAACGCACCATACGATATCCATCGAAATTGCCTATGACAAGAATAAACTGAATTATGCTTTTCCAAATACATTTGACTGTCCTTCCAACTCTGAGATGGTCTGGACGATTGCCGAAAATACTGCAATGGTGTAACAGCATTCATCCGACGTATGCAGCAATTTAAGCTACATTTTATTTAATTTTACGGAGTAAAACAAGCTTTTAAAAGCGAGTTTGCTCCGTATTTTTTTTAGCGTGTTTCGCTTGAAAAACGGAACAGGAAATTTTTATGCTGATTCATAAAACATGGCAATACAGCATTGCCAAATATCCAGATTCTTCGTTTGATTTGAAACAAAAATTGAACGGAGGACTATAAATGGATCAAAGATTCAAGAAAATCAACATGGACGATGTAAGAAATATCATCGCCCAAAAAGGCTTTTACTATCTTCCGCTGAGCAGAATATATGATAACTTCAAAGTATGCAAATACATAATCATCACATTGTATAAATCAACATCCACAGTATTCTTACCAACGAAAAGTATACCGGAGATGCACTGCTGCAAAAAACGAATATTACCGACTGTATCACAAAGAAGGTGGTGAAAAATTATGGAGAACGTCCTATGTATCTGGTAACCAATCACATTGACCGGGATACATTCAACCGTGTGCAGCAGGAGATTGCAAGGCGTTCCGGCAAACAAAAAAATAACCACGCAACAAGGGAAATATTCCGGCAAGTATGCCTTGTCTGAATTGTTGTTCTGCGGAAATTGCGGATCTCCTTACATGCGGTCGCTGTTTTGCGTTTGTTCGTTTCGCAATTGCGTTTTAGCCTTTTATATGGCTGCCTTTATTGACTTTTTAGAAGTATGATGGTATAATAGCAGTATACTTTGAGAAAACAGAGGGAGCGTGAGAAAATGAAGGTTGTATTACTGGCATATACCCCTGCGCCGGAACAAACAGTGGCTGCTGCAGCAAGACTTTGTTATTCTGATACCGATGTAGAGGCACTGCGGGAGTCAATATCTCTAAAAAAAGCAGAACAGTTTGTGGAGATGTTAGACGGTTTTGGACATGAAAGTCCGGTAGAACATGTCAGCTTTACATTTGGAATTGAAGGCGTGTCCCGTTCCTTCTTGGCACAAGTTACTCGACATCGTTTGGCGTCTTATTCTGTACAGAGTCAGCGTTATGTACGTCAGGATCCGTTTTTATATATTACTCCCCCTGCAATTGCATCCGATTCGGCTTTGTTGGCGGAATATCAGCAAATGATGCAGCAAGCGGTGGAAAGTTATAATCAACTTGCTGATGCCCTAGAAACCCGTTATGTGTCCAAACTGATGGAAGAGGGTATGACGGAACAGAATGCACGGAAAAAGGCGGAAAAAATGGCTATTGAAGATGCTCGTTATGTGCTGCCGAATGCGTGTGAAACCAAGATGATTTTGACGATGAATGTGCGTAGCCTGCGGAATTTTTTTCGATTGCGGTGCTGTAACCGTGCGCAGTGGGAGATTCGGGCAGTTGCATTGGAAATGCTGCGGATCTGTTGTGAAGTATCTCCGGCACTCTTTCATAATGCTGGACCGTCCTGCTGCTGTGGTGGTTGTACCGAAGGAAAGATGAGCTGCGGCAAAGCAAAGGAAGTGCAGCAGAAAATCGAGGTGATCCGCAATGGAACAAAATAAAGGAAAACTGATTGTACTGGATGGTCTGGACGGCTGCGGCAAGTCTACGCAGTTTGTTGAAGTGGGCAGATGCATGCGGGAGTCTGGAATGAAAGTAAAGTCAATCAGTTTTCCGATGTATGACAAACCGTCTGCCGCATTGGTGAAAATGTATTTGCGTGGAGAATTTTCTGTTGTACCGGACGGCGTCAATGCTTATGCGGCTTCTAGTTTTTATGCGGTGGATCGCTATGCCAATTATAAGCTGGATTGGGAAAAACATTATCGTGCTGGTGAATGGATTCTGGCAAGCCGCTACACCACTTCCAATGCGATTCATCAGATGAGCAAGCTGCCCAAAACACAGTGGGACGATTATCTGTTGTGGCTTGAGGATTATGAATATGAAAAACTGGCGCTGCCTAGACCGGATTTGGTGTTGTTTTTGTCAGTGCCGCTGGAATTGTCTCAAAAACTGTTGGGGAAACGCTATGCAGGAGATACTTCGAAAAAGGATATACATGAGTCTGATCTGACCTATTTGGAACAGTGTGCGGAGGCAGCACGTTATGCCGGTGAAAAATTGGGATGGAAGATGATTTCGTGTTCTAATGGGGAAAATTTGTATCCCATAGCGCAGATCCGTGATATGCTGCTTGCATATATTCAGGAGGCATTTTTATGCTGAAATTTCGGGAAATTACGCTGGAGGACCGCCCTTGGATTCAACAGGCGTTACATGTGTCAGATTTTATGGGATGCGAATATAGCTTTGCCAATAATTTGGCTTGGCGGCGTGCAGCGAACTCGATGATTAGTCAATATGAGTCATTTTATTTGATATGCGCTTTTGAGACACAGGACGGTGCCCCACACTTTTTCTTTCCAGCAGGGACTGGCTCTTACCGTGCAGTTTTTCAGGAAATGGCCACCTACGCAGCGGCAGTGCATCAGCCGTTGGTAATCATGGGATTGACAGAACGTACTTTGCCTGTGTTAGAACAGTTGTTTCCAGGTATGTTTGTTTTGGAAAATGATAGAGATAATGCCGATTATCTTTATAAAACGGCAGAAATGGCGGCAATGGCAGGCAAAAAGTATCATAAGAAGCGGACGCAAATTCGAAAATTTGAGGCGCTGGGTGGAGTATATGCGGATATGCATTCTAACGATTTTGATGAATGTATCGCATTGGCAGCGCACACGTATAATGCAAAAGAAGGCTATACGGATGCTTCCAGTGTGGTGGAACAGTATGCCATTCATACATTTTTTCAGTATTTTGAAAAGTTGGGTTTGGTTGGCGGTGTGTTGCGTGTTAATGGTGCACTAGCGGCGTTTTCAGTGGGCGAACCTATATGCAGCAATGTGTTTGGCGTGCATTTGGAAAAAGCAGACCTAGCGTATCCTGGTGTGTTTCCGGCTATGGCACAGCAGTTTGCGGCACATGCGGCGTCGGGTTATCTTTATCTAAACCGAGAAGAAGATTTGGGTGTGCCGGGACTTCGAAAATCCAAGCTGTCCTACCATCCGGCAATTTTATTGGAAAAATGGACGGCAACGTGCACAAAACCTGAAAAACTTTTAGAAATGGGATGAAAAATAGAAAGCATATTGCACTCAATAATGTGTAGTAATAGACCAATATTGAATGATATCGTATAGCTTGTTCAAATAAAATGACACATCTGTTTTATATGAGCATTCATAGCAAGTTTGCATGAATTATGCAAACAAGATGGTTGTCAAGCCGCAAGTGTGATATAATCGGTGCTGGCCAATTATTGTGAGAAACAAGCATCATTATGGTATTGTTATCAAAATGTATAAAAGTCAGAAGGGAGTTTTAAGAAGTATGGTTTACGTATTTTTGGCAGAGGGATTTGAAGAAGTAGAAGCATTGGCACCCATTGATATGCTGCGGCGTGCTGGCGTGTCAGTGACAACGGTAGGTGTCACTGGCAAAGTGGTAACAGGCTCGCATGGTGTGCCTGTTACGGCAGATATTACGCAGGATGCTTTGCAGCTGGATGCTTCTTTGGAGATGATTGTGTTGCCGGGCGGTATGCCGGGAACGCTAAATGAGGAGAAATCAGAGACGGTACAGGCGGCGATCGCATACTGTGTGAAGAATGATCGGTATATTGCGGCAATATGTGCGGCACCGTCTATACTGGGACACTGTGGAATTCTTCAGGGAAAGAAGGCAGTGTGCTATACTGGATTTGAAAAAGAACTGAAGGGTGCTGAGATTGGCAGCCAAGGTGTGGTAGTGGATGGCAAGATTGTTACCGCCAGAGGAGCCGGAGTGGCAGTAGATTTTGGGTTGACACTGGTTGGCATACTGTTGGGTGCAGAAAAACAGGCGCAGATTCGGGCGTCCATTCTTTGTGACTGAGACTGTAGCCGCAAAACGGCAGCTGAGAGAAACGATGCGGCACTTACGAAAGGCGATAACACCAGCGGAGAAAGCAGTGCTCGACGCAGCGATGTGCAGACAATTTTTGCGAAGTACCCTGTATCAAACTTGCAGTCAATTGTTTTGTTTTGTCTCTCTGCCGGGAGAGCCGGATACGGCTGCGATTTTGCAGGCGGCACTGGCAGATGGAAAATGCGTGGCAGTTCCCCGTTGTATGTCTCAACAGCAAATGCAGTTCTACCGGCTTTTGCCGGAAAAGCCGCTGTTGTCGCAATTAGAGCCTGGCACATATGGGGTGCTGGAACCGCTGCAAGAACTGCCGTATGTGGAACCCCAAAAGGCACTGCAGCCGCTTTGTCTAGTGCCGGGATTGGCATTTGACAGAAAGGGTGGCAGATTGGGATATGGTGCCGGTTATTATGATCGGTTTTTGGCGGCAAATGCGTTTTTGATAAAAATCGGGTACGCCGCTTCCAGATTTGTAGTGGAGCATGTACCTGTGGAGCCGACAGATGTGCGCTTGGATGGAATCGCCACAGAGGAGCCGTTGGAGGTATGGAATGGATAAAAAAGAAATGAGCCGAGACGAACTGTTGGATGAAATCCTGCGGGAAACGGCGGCAGCAAAGGAAGAAAAAGCCGTTTCTCCGACACCGAAAATGGGACGGGAACAAGAGGAGCGTGCACCAATATCTATCGATTCAGAAAAGCATGCTGATAAAGCGGATACTGCTTCAGAGTCGGCATCTTGGAATGTGCGAGGTGGGATATCGGAAACAGAGAGGGTATCGGCATCTGAAACGGTAAGTCCGGAAATGTTGGATTTATGGGACAAAGAGCCGCTGGAACCGCCGCAAACATCGTCGTGGAATCATGGTGAATATTCTGGTGTTAAGACGGCATCGGGTATATTGACAGGAACGGCATCCCACCAATTTCGGGAAGATTCGTTGTATGAGGATCTCGAAGGTGAAAGTCAGCCGTTCCGGCCGGAGCTCGCACGGTCAGCGTCTGGAGCAGGAACCAGACGCCGTAAAAAAGGAAAACGTTACCGTACCATTACAGCATTGATTATGATCATTGTAATCATTGCTGTATCCGTGTTGCTTTCTAGTCTGCTAATCGTATACGGAAGGGATCTGTTGGGCATTGACAGCGACAGTTCGACAAAAATTGTAACGATTCCCCAGGGTGCCAGTGTGAAGGAAGTGGCAGAGGTGCTGAAAGAGGCGGATATCATTACAAAGCCGGAGTTTTTTGTTCTCATTGTAGGCATGAGCGATAAAGATGGAGAGATTAAACCGGGAGATCATGAGCTTCGTGCGGATATGGCGTATGAAACGATCCTGAGTGAACTAATCAGCGATCCGATGGACAGTGCATTGTCCGTATCGGTTACTTTCCCCGAGGGCATTCGTTTGGTAGATGCGGCGGCGCTGTTAGAGGAGAACAATGTTTGCGGCGCAGACGATTTTTTGGACTATTTTGACAATGACGCAAAATTTGGATTGAAGTATGAGGAATATCTGCCCAGTTTTCAGGATGAAAAATTCTATCATATGGAAGGATATTTGTTCCCTGACACATATACGTTTTATCAGGAAATGGATGTGGAACTGGTATGTCAGAAGATCCTGAACAATTTTAATAGCAAGATCACATCCGATATATACGATCGGATGGAAGCACTGGATATCACGCTGGATGATACGATTACATTGGCGTCTATGATTCAGGCTGAGGCAGGTAATACGGAACAAATGGCAACAATCTCTTCCGTATTTTGGAACCGGTTGAACAATGCCAGCGAATATCCCCTTTTGCAGTCTGATCCTACAACAAAGTATGTAGAGGAAGTGATTAAACCTCATAGCCAGTCCTATAATCAGGAATTGTATGACTCGTATGATACATATATTTGTACTGGACTGCCGGCGGGGCCAATCGGTAATCCGGGAATGGATGCGATTATGGCAGCACTCTATCCAGAAAACACGAATTATTATTATTTTTATTCGAATATTGATACCAAGGAGACATTCTTTGCGGAAACGCTGGAAGAGCATGAGGCAAACCAGCAGAAGGTAAAGGAGCAGCAAGATGCCGCAGCAGCAGAAGGAGAGGAAGGCAGCGATGCAGAATAAACCGGAGCTTTTGATACCCGCAGGAGATATGGAACGTCTGCGTACAGCATTGCAGTACGGAGCAGACGCAGTGTATCTAGGGAGAGAGAGTTTCAGTATGCGTGCAGCGGCAAGTAATTTTAAAAGTGCACAGCAATTGCAGGAAGCAGTGTCACTGGCGCATTCGTATGGAAAAAAGGTATATCTCACCTGTAACACTTTGCCCCGAAATGGAGAGATCCCGATGTTTCCCCAGTTTTTGCAGGAGGCAAGGGATGCTAATGTTGACGCACTGATACTGGCGGATTTGGGACTTTTGGCAGCGGCACGTAAAATGTTGCCCGATATGGAAATCCATATGTCTACCCAGACGGGTATTGTAAACTATGCCTCCTGTCAGGCACTCTATGATATGGGCGTCAAGCGTGCAGTGCTGGCGAGAGAATTGTCTCTGGAGGAGATTCGAGAGATACGTTCAAAAATTCCGGCAGATATGGAACTGGAGGTATTTGTGCATGGTGCCATGTGTATGTCCTTTTCAGGAAGATGTCTGTTGTCGACATATCTTACAGGACGGGATGCCAATCGAGGAACTTGTGCTCAACCCTGCCGCTGGAACTATCACCTTATGGAAAAAACTCGTCCGGGACAATATTTTGCCGTTGAAGAAAACGAAGAGGGTACGTATATTTTTAATGCTAAGGATTTGTGCATGATTGCGCATTTGCAGGATTTGCTGAACGCCGGCGTGGACAGCCTAAAAATTGAAGGAAGAAACAAATCGGCATATTACGTGGCGATTGTGACAAATGCGTACCGTGCGGCACTGGATGCGGCAATACAGAACCAACCGATACCCCAGTGGACATTGCATGAAGTGATGCAGGTGAGCCATCGTGAATACTGTACTGGATTTTTCTATGGACGTGAGAATGCGGTACAGCGGTATGAGAATAGTAGCTATGTGCGAAATTGTGATGTTGTTGCCATAGTGGATGCGTATCGGGATGGGAGGTTATATCTAATCCAGCGAAATCGGTTTTTCGCAGGAGATACACTGGAAGTTGTTGCACCGGGACAACCGCCGGTAACTGTACAAGCAGAAGAGCTGGAAGACGGGGACGGCAAGCGAATCGAGACGGCAAATCATGCAATGATGGCATGTTCGATTACTTGTGGACAGGACTTCCCGGTAGGAAGTGTGGTGCGTAAGCCCATAGATTTGCAGGAGGACACCGTATGAGGCGTATTGTTCTGGCAGGTGTTGCGGTTTTGGTTTGCGGCATGTTTTCGGGCTGTGATAGGATTAGTGGTACTGACGGTCCCGCAGTGCAGACACGTCCGGATGATGTGCCTGAATTGCCGGAAACACCGCTGTCCTTTCCAGCTGGCATAAATGATCCTTATGAAAACGTGGTGCAGTATTATCAGGAATTGGATGAGAGCGTAACGGCGGCGGAACAACAGATTTATGCCTATCATAATCAGTATGCGTTGTATGATATGGATCAGGACGGCACACTGGAATTGCTCATCAAGTTGGGTTACAGTGAGGCGGATTTTCAGTATACGGTTTGGATGCTGGATGAGGACGGAAATCCTGTTCAGGTGGAAGGCGTTGCAGGCGGAGCACATACAGCATTGTACGGCTCTGATGAGAAACCCGGCTTTTTTACCAATAGTTGTCATATGGGAAGTCAGGTAGTTAAAAACTATACATTGACAGAAAATAAAGAACTTTCGGAAACGATTGTTTATGAAGCGTTTCTGGCGGAAGAGACAGAACAATTATATGGTTACTACGAACTGACTAGTGCAGAGGGATATTTCTGGCTGAAAGAATTGCCCATCGGAGAATATACCTATGCGGAGAGTGAGCAGGTACGAGATACATCGATATCTATGACATTGGAGGAATATCAAAAAGGATTGGATTCACTTCGTGCGGCAGATGCGGATGCTGTCGGATAAAGAACACAAATATACAAAAGACTGCCCGAGGGCAGTCTTTTTCAATCATTAGGAAAGCAATTATAAAAGGAAAGCACACGCAGAAAAAATCATGCGTGTACTGTAAGGTTGGGAAAAGAGGCATTATTGGCGGATTTGCCCGTTGCCATTGACGAGGTATTTTACAGTGGTCAGTTCCCGCAGTCCCATAGGTCCTCTGGCATGAAGTTTTTGTGTTGAAATGCCGATTTCTGCGCCGTAACCAAATTCGCCCCCGTCGGTAAAACGAGTGGATGCGTTGACATAGACCACAGCCGCATCGACTGTTCGTTGGAATTTCTGCGCAGCATCCAAATCACGGGTAATGATACATTCCGAGTGTTTGGTGCTGTATCTGGCAATGTGTGTTATGGCTTCATCAATATTGTCTACTACTTTTACAGTGATCTTGTAATCGTTAAATTCCGTATCATATAGTTCTTCCGTTACCGGTTCAATGGATTCTCCTAATATACGTCGGGTGGTTTCATCCCCGTAAATGCGGACATCGTGCGCAGAAAAGGCTTTTTGTATACGGGGGAGAAGTGCTTGAGCAACATCCTTGTGTACAATCAATCCTTCGATGGCATTGCAGACAGACGGACGCTGTGTTTTAGCATTGTCAATAATACGGACAGCCATATCCAGATCAGCCTCGCCGTGCAGACACTTGTCTACATAGACATGACAGTTGCCGGCACCCGTTTCAATGACCGGTACAGTGGACTGGCGTAGTACTGCCTGAATCAGCCCTGCACCGCCTCGGGGAATTAATACGTCTAAGTATCCCGTTAAATGCATCATATCTGTCGCCGTTTCACGTGAAGTATCTTCAACCAGTTGAATAATGTCTTTCGGCAGACCCACGGTTTCTACCGCTTCACGCATGATATTGGCAAGTGCAGTGTTAGAGTAAATGGCTTCTTTTCCGCCTCGGAGAATAACTACATTTCCTGCTTTTAGGCAAAGTGTTGCCGCATCCACCGTTACATTCGGACGGGATTCAAAGATAATACCAATGACACCCAAAGGAACGCGGGTCTTGAGAATTTGCAGGCCATTGGGGCGAATAGAACCACTGTCTACCGAGCCAATGGGGTCTTCTGCGGCAATAAGCTGGCGTGCGGCTTCTGCCATATCGGCAATGCGTGCCGGTGTTAGACGCAGGCGATCCTGCATAGCGGCAGACATCTTGTTTTGTACTGCTGCTTTGAGATCTTTTTCATTGGCGGCACTGATCTCGTCCTGCCGTGAAAGCAGTGCTTTTGCAATGGCTTCCAGCGCCTGATTTTTCACTTGAGGTGCTGCAGTCGCAATAGCCGACTCTGCAGCTTTTGCTTTGATACCGAGGGTTTCTGCATAGTTCATAAGGATACCCCTTTCTTTGCTCGTTTATATTGTGAGCCGTTTTTTCGTCATTTTGCCGAGTACAATTTATTCTACTGCCTGCGCTAAAAAGTGGGTTCCGACTGGTTCTCCATCAAACAGTGCGTAGAGTTGTTCCGGATCTTTTCCGTTCATAATGACCATATCTACACCATTTTCCGTGGCAATTTTTGCCGCATGAATTTTGGTTGCCATTCCGCCGGTGCCAAAAGAAGTACCGGCACCGCCTGCCATTTGTTCAATTTTTTCATCCACTTTTTCTACCACATGAATGACTTTGGCATCCTGATGCTTTCGTGGGTCAGCAGAATATAATCCATTGATGTCGGATAAGATTACCAGCAGATCGGCGTCTACTGCCACTGCCAGTTGAGCGGCAAGAGAGTCGTTTTCGCCAATCTCAAGTTCCAACTCGTCGATGGAAACAGTGTCGTTTTCGTTGACAATGGGAATGACACCGAGTTCTAGTAGCCGACGTATGGTGTTTTGAACGTGGGGAAGACGGTCATTGGAAAGGGTTGTTCGTGTTAAGAGAATCTGTGCCACGGTGACACTGTATTTGGCAAACATATCGTCGTAGATATGCATCAATTCACATTGTCCTACAGCGGCGGCAGCCTGTTTAGAAGGCGTGTCCTTGGGACGTTCGGGCAGATTCAGTTTGCCGACACCCATGCCAACGGCGCCGGAGGATACGATGAGCAATTCTCTTCCGGCGTTGTGCAAATCGGATAGAATACGTACCAGATTGGTCATACGGCGAATGTTCAGTTTACCGGTCTTGTGGGTCAGCGTTGATGTCCCAAATTTAAGGACAATGCGTTTTTTCTTCAAAATATCAATCATGCTAATGGCTCCTAAAGGTTTCTCATAAACCGGGAGAAGCCACAATATTTTGCGGCTTGCCCGCCAAAAAAAGTCGAAAATTTTCTTCTACAATGTTGCCTAGACGAATCAAAGTATCTTTGGGAGAATAGGCAATATGAGGAGTAATGGTACAGTTGGACAATTGATGCAAGGGTGTCTGACCCATAGGCTCCTCTGTCAGAACATCAAGTGCAGCGCCTGCGATGATGCCGTTTCGCAGGGCTTCAGCAAGATCTTCTTCCACGATCAGACCGCCTCTTGCCGTATTTAGAAGTATGGCAGTGGATTTCATGGTGGAAAGTCGTTTGGCATCAACCATGCGGGCGGTCTGTGCTGTCAATGGTGTGTGCAGTGTGACAATATCTGCTTGCTGGAATGCTTCCTCTATGGAAACCAAAGGATAAGGACAACTTTCCGGAATGGTTCTGGTAGCGACCAGTACCTGCATACCAAAAGCAGTACCGATTGAAGCAACTTTTTGACCAATGCTGCCATATCCAATGACAGCAAGTATTTTGCCAGTTAGTTCCTGCATGGGATAGAGAGGCAAAGAAAATGTCTTTGCCTGTTGCCATGCACCATTGCGCACAGCAGAATCATAGGCTGCTACACGGTTACAGTGATGCAGCAGCAAGGCAAAGGTGTGCTGCGCCACTGCGTTGGTGGAATAGGCACCAGCATTGCACACAGTAATGCCGTGTGCTTTGGCAGCGTCAATGTCGATGTTGTTGTAGCCGGTAGCACACTCGCCGATATAACGAAGACGGGGACATTTTTCAAAGACCTCTGCCGCAATGACAGTTTTGTTGCAAAAGACCGCGTCGGCATCTTGAATACGCTGTGCGACTTGTTCGGGAGCAGTAAGATCATATGCAATCACTTCTCCATATGCAGCGAATCGTTCCCGTGTAATGCCAGCGCTGGTGAGGGTAGAGGCGTCGGTGATAACCAATTTCATTGCGATACCTCTGTATCCACGTTATCTGACTGTTCCTGTTCCTTTTTCTCTTTCCTACGACCAATAACGGATAAAACAATGGCACCAATCAAGAGCACGGCTTCAAAGGCACCCACTGTTTGGAACCATACTCGATTGTCTTGTTCACCGATATAAATGAGGAGGGAAGCGAAAATGGCTATAGATAAAATCAGCTGATAAGGTCTTTTTAAACGAATGAATTGCAGGAGAAAGAAAAGACCTGCAATAATACAAAAAATCAAATGATAGGGAAATGGGATCGGAAACGTACTTGCATCCATGGTAAAAAACTTCCTTTCTGTTTTGCCGCAGTTCGGAACGACGGTATGTTTTAGTTGTCCCGAACGAATTGTAGTTGTATCTTTATTATAGCATACTACACTGTGCTTTGCAATGGGTTTTTGGGGAAAAGGGAAGATGCAATACAAAAAAAGCGCTCCGGGAAAAATCCGGAACGCCGTTATACTGCACCAATCATGTATACGACTTAGTCGCTGACATATGGCAGCAGTGCAATATGTCTTGCACGCTTGATGGCAGTTGTCAATTCGCGCTGGTGGAATGCACAAGTGCCGGTTACTCTGCGGGGCAGGATCTTAGCACGTTCAGTCATGCACTTCTTTAGCTTTGCAACATCTTTATAGTCAATGCGGTCAACCCGATCAACACAGAACATACAAACCTTTTTACGTGGTCTCTTACCGCCACGCTGAGATCTTTCTCTTTCCATGTGGATATATCCTCCTATCTGCAATGCGGTATTTCAAACATGTGATTAGAATGGAACTTCACCGTCAGTGAGGATTTCTTCAAAATCGCCCATATCACCCATTTGGAATGCGCCAGGCGCAGCAGGTGCTGGAGCGGCTGCGGGAGCAGCAGGAGCAGAACTTGCAGGTGCTTCGGACTGAGAATAATCCGGTTGCTGATAAGCGCCTTGATAGCCGTTGCTTTCTTGTGCGGCACGTTTGGTTTCTCCGAAAGAAACGTTGTCTGCCTGTACATTCATGCGATACTGTTTTACACCGTTCTGATCGGTGTAGTTGTCATTGCGCAGGCTGCCCTCTACAATGATCATGCTGCCCTTATGGAAATAGCGGCTGACAAATTCAGCCTGCTGTCTCCAAGTAACAACATTAATAAAATCGGTTTCCCGTTCGCCTGTTTGGCGATTCGTGAAACGGCGATCGACCGCAACGGTGAAACGGCACACAGCGACACCGCTTTGTGTTTGCCGAAAATCTGGATCTGCACATAAACGGCCCATCAAAATTACTTTGTTCAGCATGATGAGTTCCTTTCTGTTAAAAAGCTTACTTAACTGTTATCAAAGAACGCAGAACGCCGTCTGTAATATTCAGAACACGTTCTACTTCAGCCGGAACGCCTGGAGCAGCGGTGAAAGTATAGATCACGTAGTAACCATCAGGTTCATCATTGATCGGATAAGCGAGCTTGCGCTTGCCCCATTCATTCACCTCGTCCAGTGTGGCAGATGATGCAATTTTTTCACGGAACTTTTCAACCAGTTCTTTTACAGCATCCTCCCCGTTCTTCAGACTGAAAACCGTCATCAGCTCGTAGGATTCTTGTTTTTTTGCCATACTTTGTACACCTCCTTCTGGATTTCGCCCGTGCCCGACAGCACGAGCAAGGATAACACATCTATTATACCAAACCTGCCGAAAAAAGTCAAGCAATGCATTCCAAAAAACAAGAAAAAAATAAAACAAAATATATCTACAAAAAAAGAAAAAATTGTTGAAATGAAACAAAATATATGGTATAATACCAGTATTACAAATGGTAATGGTGATAGAGTATCGCAGAAAGGAAAAGATTTATGAAATGGGGAAAACAAACAAAGAGAGCAACCGCAGCTGTAACTGCTGCGGCAATTACAGCGGTATGTATGCCCATGATACCTATGGAGGCAGATTCCGCATCAGTTCCAAATTATGTTAATGTATGGACTGGCTATGTGATTCAGAATCCAGACAATCTATACATGACAATCTATGGCGGAGAAAATGCGAAGGAAGGTGCATTAGCGGATTTTTATGATGCTGATGGTGTGGCGTTGTATAACACCTGGTATTTTGTTGAAACAGAAGGTGGCTATGCGCTTAGGTCCGGTTTGGACGAAGGACAGTATTATCTGCATCTGCAGGAATCCAAGCATACGTTTACCATTTCGACCAAACCACAGGCGTTATACCGCAAGAGTGGGGAAACGTGGGAAATGCTGTATGAAGAATACCAGAACCAGTGGATGCCGGTACCGGTGACTGGTCTGATCAAAGGGGACCTCACTTATGATAACAGATTGGATATTATGGATTTGGCACGGATGCGGCAGTTTTCCACAGTCAGTGCAGATTTTGTGGAAAAGGCAGTGGCAGATCTAAACGGAGACGGTGCGGTAAATGCAGAAGATCTGGTACAACTGCAAAGCTTTTTGCAGGGACAGACAGCGCCGACGTTTTCAGCTGTCGAACTGCCTGTTTGTACCATTGTACCGCAGATGCCGGATTTACCTGTGCAAACTACTACCACAGAAACTACAACTACGAATGCAGAAACAACGACAACTGTAACCGAACCGGAACAGTGGACTATGGCAGATTTTCCCGAAGAATACCGTTATGCGGCAGATTGGATCTGGGATAATCGAATTGCAGTGGAAAAGTCGACTGAACGTCGCAATACAATTTTCGACCAGATCGTGGCAGGCGATGGCACCATCAATTATGTGGTGCGCTGGCAGTCGTATAAGTCGGTGACACTGGAACAACGCCGGCAGTTTGAGCAGCTGGTAAGTGATAGCATTAACGGCTGGACAAGCTGGCTTTCTGGTTGGGATGGTTGGAAATACGATCATGTGGAAGTAAATATTGTAGGATGGGCTGTGTTGGATAAATCCGTTTTGTTGGATTTGCAGCCGGACGAAGTTGTTTATGATGCGTTAATCAGCGACTATGACGCAAGCTATGATACATCAAATGGTGTGGAAACGATTCCTGACAAGTTGCCAAGTGCTCCAGCCGAATTATCTCGATTTGATCATTTTATGGATACTTCATATATGTATCCCGGTGGCATAGATGCCCGGTTTGACATGTATTTATGGGCAACTCAGGGATTTCCCGCAATCGGTGGCTGCGGCGGAGACTGGGGACAGCGCTTGTCGGATGATGCATATTTCAATATGCTTAACGGAATTGGCATTCACGTGCTGGAACATGAGATCGGACATGGATTTGGCATGACAGATTTCTATGGCGGCGAGGGTGCATCTGATGGATTTCCACCGGGAGGCTTTCCGGGTGGTGAAAATTCCATTATGATGGCAGGTTCAGCATCAAAGATTACAGATTTCGACGGCTGGATGCTGCGGTATATGTGGAGTATGATCAAAGATGAAGAAGGACGATTTTTACAATAATGGTAAAATTGTGGAAAGCACATTGCTGTCGAAAAACAGGGGAAAAGAAAAAAACTTGTAAAATTCTATTGCATTTCCGTAAAAAGCCTGTTATAATAAGAATGTATGTTGCGGAGAATCCGCCGAAAAACATGTAGAGCCGGAAAAAAGCTGAGCTCTGAAATTATGGAAAAGTGAGGAATGCATATGCCTGCAAATATTGTAGTCGGTACGCAATGGGGAGACGAAGGAAAGGGAAAAATCATCGACATTATGGCTTCCCGTGCAGATGTTGTTGTCCGTGCGACTGGCGGCAACAACGCCGGTCATACCGTGGTAAATCATGGAGAGGTGTACAAACTGCATTTAATTCCGTCCGGCATTCTGTATCCGGACACCCTGTGCCTGATCGGTGCTGGAGTCGTACTCGATCCAAAGGACTTCATTTCTGAACTGGATGATCTGGAAAAGCGTGGTGTTTCCACGGATAATCTAAAGATCGATCCTCGTGCACATGTGGTAATGCCTTGGCATATTGCTCTGGATGGGCTCTCAGAAAAATTTCGCGGCAATTCGGACATAGGAACCACAAAACGTGGCATTGGTCCGACTTACATGGATAAATATGAACGCTGCGGTCTGCGGATATACGATCTGGTGCATCCGGAAATCTTTGCAGAAAAGGCACGTACGACAGGTGCACTGAAAAACAAGATTATCACAGCAGTATATGGCGGCGAAGCATTTGATTTGGATGCAGTCATTACGGAATATATAGAATACGGCAAGCGTTTGGCACCATATGTTGCGGATGTATCGGTACTGACCTACGAAGCTGATAAAGCAGGAAAGACCATTATGTTTGAGGGTGCACAGGCAACGCTGCTGGACATCGATTTTGGTACGTATCCATATGTGACTTCGTCTCATCCGATTTCGGCAGGCGCATGTATTGGTACCGGCATTGGTCCTAAGACTATTACCAATATTATTGGTGTGGCAAAGGCATACACGACCCGTGTGGGTAAGGGACCGTTCCCTACAGAATTGGATGACGAAATGGGCGACCTGATCCGCAATAAGGGCGGCGAATTTGGTACCACGACAGGGCGTCCTCGACGCACCGGTTGGTTTGATGCCGTCATTGTGCGGCATTCGGTACGAACCAACGGGTTAGATGGTTTGGCAATTAATAAATTGGATACACTCAGTGGCATCGGCACATTGAAGATGTGTGTTGGGTACCGCAAGCCGGATGGCAGCATACTAAAAGATTTTCCACCCGCATTGGAGACTTTGGCAGATTGTGAGCCGATTTACGAGGAATTTGATGGCTTTGAGGAAGACATCACCGGCTGCAAGACATTTGATGAACTGCCGGAGACATGCAAGAAGTATATTGCACGGTTGGAAGAAGTGTGCCAGTGCAAAGTTGTCATGGTAGGCAACGGACCGGATCGCAGTCAGATCTTGGAACGATAAGATGCAATAAGAGATTCCCGCACAAAGGCGTCTACTGGCTTTGTGCGGGAATGTTATGAATTATACGTAATGATAATGGACTGCCGCAACTTAGTGCGGCAGTCCATTTCGTTTTTTATAATGAGGCTCTGTCTTTGCATGACTAGACACATCTTTTGGGCAAATTTTGCCGGTAAAGACTATCTTAAAAAATTTTGACGTGTGATAGGTCACCTTCGGGTATTTGTCTTGTCAGCGACAAAAATACACTTAAAAAGTCTGTACATCGAAAAACATAACGGATTCTATTAGACAGGGAGCCTTTATTTCTTTTTGCTGTTGACTTTATCCTTTATGAAATGCACCGCAGTAGAAAATCGTTTTTTGGATTTTTGGGATGAAGAAGCGTTGGAATTGTTTTCAGCATCCGAGTATGTTTTTTCGCGGACAACTGTGTAAATGATGGACATGATAGGAACACCTGCAATCATGCCAAGAACACCAAATAGACCGCCGCCTACGGTGATGGCAAAAAGTACCCAGATCGCCGGTAAGCCAATAGAGGAACCGACTACACGAGGATAAATCAGATTGCTGTCCACTTGTTGGGCGATGATGACAATAATGACAAAGGCGATGGCATGACTGGGATTTACCATAAATAAAATGAGTGCGCAGGGAACCGTGCCAAGCCATGGTCCCACATAAGGAATCATGTTGGTAATGCCCAGAATAACGGCAATCATCATCGGATATTCTAGTCCGCCGATGCTCATGACACAGAAGATTAAAATACCCAAGATAAAGGCGTCAGCAATTTGACCGCTGATAAAGTTGGAGAAGGTGGAAAATGTTAAATGACCGTAGTGGGTGACACGATTGTAATGGCGCAATGGAAGAAAATGATGCAAAATTCGTTTTCCCTGATTGCGCAATTTTTTTCGACCGGCAAGGACGTAGACGGAGAAGATAAGTCCGATAAAAAAGTCGATGACACCGCCGATCAATCCTGTCGCCCAAGTACTAATGGTAGAAACCGCATCCGGAATGTAGGTGGTCAGACTCATTAGGCGGGTGCGCAAGGAAACGGGATCAAAGCCATTTTCGCTTAGAAAGCGGAAGATTTGCTCTCCTTTTTCGCTGTTAAGAAACCGCATGAGATTATTGTAATATAGCATCACATTGTCCCCAAAATCCTTGATACTTGTAACAAACTGCGGGATAATGATCCAAATAATCATGACGAGCAACAGCAGCAGCAGCAGATAGGACAGCAAAACAGAAATGCCGTCGCTGGGAAAGGCAGGTATTTTTTTCTTAAGTTTGTTGAGGAATTTTTCAATTTGACAAGTGGGACGATAGAGGAGAAAAGCAATGATTAGACCGATAATAATGGGGCGCAATACATCCAAGATATAAGAGACGATGTCGGAAAAGATCTCATGGCGGATAAAGAGGAAGGCCACCAGCAACAGAATAACGCCGCTGAAAATAATAGTGGCTGCCCACTGCTTGTTCACAAAATACCATTTACTATTTTTTTTGTCATCGGGATCTGTCTGCTGGCTGTTTGGGTTTGGCATATCTTCGGGTACATTGTTTTCCATAGGAGTACTTCCTTTCCGTAGGACGGGGTGCCTACAATGGTTATCCAATAATCTGTTTGGCGACGGCAACGGTGTCCATAGCATCTTTGGCATAAAAATCTGCGCCAATTTTTTCCGCATATTCCGGCGTAAGTACAGCCCCGCCCACAACCACTTTGCAGTTTGGACAGGATTGCTTAACCAGTTGGATGGTTTCTTCCATTGCTCCTAGCGTAGTGGTCATTAGCGCCGAAAGTCCTACAAGTTTTACACCGTGTTCCTTTGCGGTGTCCGCCACCAGCTGACAGGGAACATCTCGTCCCAGATCCAGTACGGTATATCCGTAGTTTTCCAGAAGTACCCGGACAATATTCTTGCCAATATCGTGGATGTCCCCTTTTACAGTAGCCAGAACAATCTCTCCACGGCTTACTGGGGCGGCATTGCGTTGAATTAGGGTGGTTTTGATTACTTCAAAAGCTGCCTGTGCTACGCCGGCTGTTTGTATCAGCTGCGGAAGAAAGATTTTTCCTTGTTCAAATTGTTTTCCTGCCGTATCCAGTGCCGGTATCAGGATATGATTGACCACATCCATCGGCTCTTTGGTTTCCAGAAGCTTTGCTGTGATCTTAGCACCTTCGTTTTTTAGCCCATGAGACATAGCATAGGGCAAATCCAGTGTTTCAGGCATTTTTTCTTTTTGTGCCGGTTTTGCCGTCGGTGCGGATGCAGCCACAGCAGTAGTCATGCCAGCATATGCCTCTACAAATGCGGTACAATTTTTGTCATATCCCTCTAATAAACGATACGCACGTACTGCTTCTGTCATGCAGGCAATGTTGGGATTAATGATTGGAAGATCCAGTCCGTTTTCCAGCGCCATCGTAAGAAACGTGCGTGTTACAGCTTCCCGATTGGGCAGTCCGAAGGAAATATTAGAGACGCCTAGTACGGTTTTGAGCCCAAGTTCGGTTTTAACGCGGTGCAGTGCCTGTAGAGTCTGGCGTGCGCCCTCTTGTTCGGCAGAGGCAGTAAGCGTTAGACAGTCGATATAAATATCTCGTTTGGGAATGCCAATCGCCAACGCACGTTCCATAATGCGTTTAGCAATGACAAAACGGTCTTCTGCCTTTGGTGGAATACCGTTTTCGTCTAATGTAAGACCGACTACAGCAGCGCCGTACTTTTTAACAAGCGGCAGAATATGCTGTAAAGAAGATTCTTCCCCGTTGACAGAATTGACGATTGGTTTGCCGTTGTAGACCCGCAGTGCCGCTTCCAGAACGGAAGGAATAGTAGAATCCAGCTGGAGCGGTGTTCCGCCGATGGACTGGAGCGCTTTTACTGTGCGGATCATCATATTTTTTTCGTCAATGCCGGGCATTCCTACATTAACATCGAGAAGATCTGCACCGGCGTCGATTTGCTGGACAGCTTGATCGAGGATATAGTCCATGTCGCCCGCCTGAAGGGCGGCTTTGAATCGTTTTTTGCCGGTGGGATTGATGCGCTCTCCAATGATGCGCGGCTGGTCAATGAGAACGATCTCTGAAGGAGAGCAGACTGCCGCAGGGATGTCCGGCGTAGTCCTGGGTAATATTTTTGTTTGTTCAAGCATGGCATAAGCTGCCTGCAGGTGTGCCGGAGTAGTACCGCAGCAACCGCCGAAAATAGTGACGCCCAATTCAGCAAATTTTGCCATAGACTGTGCAAAATCCTGCGGATCAACCTGATATTCGCCGGTAATGGGATCAGGCAGACCGGCATTTGGCTTAACGATTAATGGTAGCGTCGTCCACTTTGCCATTTCTTCGACGATTGGCAAGAGTTCGTCGGGGCCCAGCGAGCAGTTGACGCCGATGGCATCGGCACCGAGACCTTCAAGAGTCATAGCGGCAGATGCCACGGTACAGCCAGTGAATGTTCGCTGGTTGGGTTCAAACGTCATTGTGCATAGTACCGGCTTGTCAGAGCATTCTTTGGCGGCTAACAGTGCTGCTTTGATTTCATATAAGTCCGTCATTGTCTCAATGGCAATGACATCGGCATCCTGCCCGGCGAGGATTTCTTCTCGAAATATATCATATGCTTCTTCAAAAGTCAGTGTTCCCAGGGGCTCCAACAGTTGCCCAATGGGTCCAATATCAAGGGCAACTTTGGTATTTGTTCCCTCACATGCCTTTCTGGCACAGTTTATGCCTGCAGAAATTAGTGCCTGTACACTGTAGCCGGATTTTTGCATTTTGTGTCGGTTGGCACCAAAAGTGTTGGCGTAGATAATGTCAGCACCTGCTTTTACAAATTGCCGCTGGACAGCAATAATGCGTTCTGGTTCGGTAATATTGTATACTTCCGGTAGAGCGCCGGCAGGCATACCGCTTTTTTGGAGCATAGAGCCCATGCCGCCGTCTAGGCGGATCCATTTTCGGTGTGGAAACAGGGAAGAAAGCATAGAAGAAGTTCCTTTCTGGTTGAAGTGTTGTCAGCAGTGGGAACCGCTGCGGCGAAATGCACAGGTTTTCCGCATTCGACAGGTGGCGCAGCCTCTGGCGCCTTTTGGGATAGGCGTATTGGAAAGTCCGATGATGGCGGTAACAGATTTTCGCGGAATAAGAATATGTTCCGGTGTTACCGTCAGCCCCAGTCGTTTCTGGGCTTCTAGAAGCTGTAGGATTCGTGGCTGGAGAGACAGCGGCAGGTCTCCATACCCTGGACTAAACCGCCATGTGAAATAGACGCCGGGCAGCTTCTTTTGCAATGTTGTTTCTGTGCGGTTGCAGATTTGTTCAATACCAGCACTGGCTAGGGCATCCATGACGAGCGACTTTGTCATATCTGAGATGCCTGCACGGCGGATAGCCTGATCAGCCTGCCCGGAGAGGGTTGCAGCAAGAAGAATGATGCGATCACAGGTTTGCAGAAGTCTGGCGATGTCAGTGCCGGGAAGCGGAAGTTCACCGGCGGAAAGCAATTCATGTTCTCTGGAAATCGAGAACATGCGATAGATGACACGGGGCTGTGCCGCAGCCATCAGTTTTTGTTCACATTCGTCCACAATGGTGGAAAAGGCAGCGTCTGGATCTCCGTGATACCCCATGTATCGAAGCGCTTCTTTCCGATCAATGGGTTCAAGAGAAAAACTCAGCATTTTTTTGCGGCACTGATGATGCCGCCGACAGCTTCACTAATTTTTCTCGCCACATAGGGATTATTCATGGTATATAGGTGAATGCCGTCCACACCGTCTGTGACAAGGTCGACGATCTGGTCAATGGCGTAGGCAATGCCGGCATCCTGAAGCGCAGCTGGATTGTCTTCAAAGCGCTGAACCATTTTAGTAAATTTCCGCGGGAGACTGGCACCGCACATGGTGACCATTCGCTCAATCTGTTTACGGTTGGTTACCGGCATGATGCCTGCTTCAATGGGGACATTGATGCCAGTGCGAGCTGCTCGGTATCGAAAATCATAGAAAATGTCATTGTCAAAAAATAGTTGGGTAATCAGATGCCCTGCACCGGCATTGACTTTTTCCTTGAGATAACGGATGTCCGTATCAAGATTCGGCGCCTCTGGGTGACACTCCGGGTAGCATGCTGCGGCAATGTCAAAATTCCCCTTGCTGCGAATATACGCAATTAGATCTGATGCGTGCAAAAAATCCTTTGCCGGTGCGATGCCTTCTACACGGTCACCCCGCAATGCGAGGACGTTTTCAATACCATTTTCTTGAAACTGTTTCAGAATGGTATCGATCTGGTCTTTGGTATAGTGGATGCACGGCAGATGTGCCATAGGGGTGATGCCGTAATGTTCTTGAAGGCGGCGGGCAATTGCAAGTGTGTTTTCCCCGTTTCCGCTGCCGCCGGCACCAAAGGTAACGCTGATAAAATCCGGTTTCAAATCTTGAAGCGCCTCCAGCGTGTTATAAATGGTTTCAATAGAAGCGGTTTTTTTGGGTGGAAAAATCTCAAAGGAAAAAACAGTTTTTTCCTTAAATAACGGTGCAATTTTCATAAGTTTCAGTCCTTTCCGGCAAACGCCGTCATAATGCCGATCTGAAGGGAAGAACGGCAAAATTGATTATACCATAAAATAGGGGCGCAGGGAAGACGGAAATTTTCAATTGGAGTCCATAGATTTTATCAATGGGAACGTTTTTCGGTAAAATAGCTGCCACGCATCTGCATCAGCGGATGCTCCAGTCGATTTCTTCTATGCCATGCTCCCGCAGAAAGGCATTTGCCTTGGAGAAGTGCTTGCATCCAAAAAAGCCATGGAAAGCAGAAAGCGGACTGGGGTGTGCACTTGTCAGAACCAGATGCTGGGGATGCTGAATCAGTGCCGCTTTTGCCTTGGCATTGTTTCCCCAGAGCAGGAATACCACTGGCTTTTCCCGTTGATCAAGCAGACGAATCACATCATCTGTAAACTGTTCCCAGCCTTTACCTTTGTGCGAGTTAGGTTGTCCGGCACGAACCGTAAGAACAGTGTTCAAAAGTAATACACCGTGCTTTGCCCAGTTAGTCAATTCTCCGCCCTTGCCGGTATTGTCGATGCCGACATCGTCCCGGATTTCTTTGAAAATGTTGACAAGGGAGGGTGGGGGTGTAATACCCTGCCGCACGGAAAAACTTAGTCCGTGCGCTTGATTGGGACCATGATAGGGATCTTGTCCTAAGATAACCGCTTTGACATCTGCATAGGCGGTGTATTTTAAGGCGTTGAAAATGTCATACATCCCCGGATAGATGGTTTGTGTGCGGTATTCAGTCAGCAGAAACTGCCGCAGATTTTGATAATATGTCTTGGTAAATTCGCCGTCTAAGATGGCATCCCAGTCATTTCCGAAATGTACCAAAATATTCAGTCCTTTCACTTGAAAATGAAATCATTTTGAAATCAAAAACGGATTTGCCGCACAAAGTCTTAGGATGACTTTGTGATGTGTTGATTTAAAACAATTATACCATAAGCGTTGGGGTATTGCAACGGCAATTTGAAAAGTTCTGTGCGCAGATTTGGAGAAGTCACCGAAAAAACAACTTATAAATCGGCAAAGTTGTACAAGTTTTGCCGAGGCTATTGACTAATTTCGAATTTTGGAATATAATATTAAGTAATTGTCGGACGTGCGTGATGCGAACGACACAGTACAAAAAAGCAGTTTTGCCGCAGGCAAAAACTGCGGCACAGGAGGCTAAATCGTGAGAAAAGTGAAAAAACCCGTTTTCTTCATTGTATTTGCCGTAATCGCTTTATTTACACTGACCACGTTATTTGGTGTACACTCTCAGTACGGTGATATTGTTACGACGTATGTACATGGCGTTGATGATATTCGTCTGGGCATCGATATTCAGGGTGGTGTTGACGTGACATTTGAACCGTCAGGCGATGTGGACGCAACGGAGGAACAAATGGACGCAGCTTTGGAGACAATTAAGCTCCGTCTGGCGAATCAGAACATCAGTGACAGCGAAACCTATGTGGATTATAAGAGCAACCGAATTATTGTCCGGTTCCCATGGCAGGCTGGCGAAACGGATTTTGATCCGGAAGAGGCGATCAAAGAATTGGGTGAGACTGCTGAACTGACATTCCGCTCCGGAACAGATACCACAGTGGATGAAGAAGGAAACACCATTCCTGCCGGAGAGATTGTGCTGTCGGGTGCAGATGTCGAGAAGGCAGGCACGGGCGCAACGCAAGATGAGACGACCGGTGAGTATACATGGATGGTAACACTGGAACTGAATGACAGTGGTACAGAAAAATTCTACGAGGCAACTTCATCTCTGTATCAGTCTCAGGGACAGATTTCTATCTGGATGGACAACACTATGATTTCTGCACCGACAGTCAGTGCGGTCATTTCTGATGGACAGGCAACCATTACCGGTGATTTTACATATGAGACGGCAAAAGAACTGGCAGATAAAATCAATTCTGGTGCACTGCCGTTTTCACTGGAGACTACCAGTTTCAAGACGATTTCACCGACCATGGGACAGGGTGCGCTAAACGCTATGATTCTTGCAGGCGTGATCACGCTATTATTGATCATTGTATTCATGATTGTTTTGTACCGCTTGCTGGGTGTAGTGGCTTCCATCACATTGATCGGTCAAGTTGCTGGTATGCTGGCAGCCGTATCAGGCTGGTTTGGCTTTATGCCTAGTACAACATTGACAATTCCCGGTATTGCTGGTATTATCTTGTCTGTGGGTATGGGTGTCGATTGTAATATTATTACTGGTGAGCGCATTCGAGAGGAACTGCGTAAAGGTAAGAATCTGGATACGGCACTTCATGCCGGCTATCATAGAGCGTTCAGTGCCATTTTCGACGGAAACCTGACAGGAATCATTGTTTCCATTGTGCTGATGGGTGCTTTTGGCGTGCCGGACAGCATTTGGGCAAAAATATTCAATCATACGATTTTCTATTTCTTTGGTGCAACCACAGAAGGGGTTATCTATTCCTTCGGTTACACGTTGATGACTGGTTTGATCATGAACTTTATCATGGGTGTGCTGGCTGCAAGGCTAATGACCATGTCCTTGTCTCGGTTTAAGTGTTTCCAGAACAAAAAACTTTATGGAGGTGGTATCGATGTCAAAGCAGATTAATGAAAACAAGACAAGCTCGCTTGATGTGGATGTAAAAGTACGTCGATTTTGCAGCAAGTCGAAACTGTTTTTTATCATTTCGCTTGCATTGATCGTCATCTCTGTGCTGTCTACTTTTACAGGTGTAGACATTGCGCTGGAATTTAAGGGCGGTACCATTATCACCTATGTTTATGAAGGGGAAATTGACGAACATACGATTGAAAGTGAATTGAGCAATTTGGTAGGCACTTCTGTTAATGCACAGGAAGGAGATAGTCTGGACAGCAACACCAAGACTTTATCCTTGTCGTTCAGTTCCAATGAGGGATTAACGATTGAGCGGCAGGCTGAGGTGACCGATAAATTGCAGGAATTGTACCCGGACGCTGGGGTGGAACTTGTGGATGCCAATGACGTTGACGCACGTTCCGGCGGTGAATTTTTTAGCAAGTGTATCGTTGCTGCAATTTTTGCCGCATTGGTTTTGATTGTGTATATCGCATTTCGATTCAAGCAAATTTCTGGCTGGTCTGCCGGTGTATGTGCTGTGTTAGGACTGTTTTCAACATTAATCGTCACATATGGCAGTGTCGTGCTTTGCGGCTTTGAAATTGATTCCAATTTTATGGCAGTCATACTTACACTTTTGGGATACGCCATAAATGATACAATTATTATTTATGACCGTATTCGTGAGAATCAGTCGTTGATGCCAGGTATCTTCATTGAGGATTTGGTGAATATCAGTTCTTCGCAGTCTTTGCGCCGTACACTGCGTACCTCCATTTCTACATTTTGCTCGATGCTGGTTGTCACTATCGTGGCAGTGGTAATGGGACTGGATTCTATTCTGAGTTTCTCTGTGCCGATGATGTTTGGTATCGTTGCAGGTACGTACAATTCAATTTGCTTTGTGCCGAGTTTATGGGTATGGTGGCAAAAGAAACGGGGCGTTAATACTCTAAAGCCTTTAAAGAAAAAGGCTAAGGTATGATTTGTAATTCCTTTTCCAATATGTAATATTGTCAAAAAACCGGTGCAGAAAGGTCTGTACCGGTTTTTTGTATTTGCAGCGCATATGTACATGAAAATAAAATTCTTTCGGCATCATTGGCTGCTTCCTGTTTTAAAAATTTTTTGAACAACGATAACATGTCTGCGAAAATTTGATCTGGTTGTGGTGCACAAAGTCGTTATGTCATTTTATGTGTTGCCGACTTTTTGTCTTTATAAATGCCTTTTTGTGGAAATCCCCTTGAAATTTGTATTTTTTCATGTTATAATAAAGCCAGTACAGCATAAAGTTCTGCTGAATCGTTTCGTATAGAATTTTTCTGTTGCTTTTCCGTTGTATTTTTACAAGAATGTTTGGGATATTATTTGTTTATTCAGCATTTGCGGTTTCTTTGTGGAAAATGGTACAGCGCATCTTGACGCACGATTTTTATATGGTATTGTCATAAAAACGGAGGGAGTGATTTTATGTTGCAAGCCGGTGTGTCAACCGCGTGCCTCTATCCCCGGGTTGTGGAAGAAGCACTATATGATCTAGCACTGGCAGGTGTGACACAGGTGGAGATTTTTGTTAACTCGCATTGTGAATTACGCCGAGGGTTTGTCGATGCACTGGCACAGTTGCTGCATCGCTTTGATATGTATTGCTGTTCTCTGCATCCTTATACCGGTGAGATGGAGCCTATGATGCTGTTTTCAAATTACTCCCGTCGGGTAGACGATTATCTGGAATATTGTCGTTTGTATTTTACGGCGATGCAGCAGTTGGGTGCAAAGATTTTTGTACTGCATGGCAGCAAAACGCCGGCATCGGCGGTCAATCGTGAAATGTATTTTGACCGTTTCAGAAAATTAGTGGAATTAGGAAAATCCTATGGTGTGATTGTAGCACAGGAAAATGTGGCACGATGTACCAGTGCTTCATTGTCATTTTTACAGGAAATGGGGAATGCGCTGGGAAACGATGCACGTTTTGTGTTGGATGTCAAACAGGCAGTGCGTGCAGGAGAAGATCCATACGACATGCTGTGTACATTGGGTAGCCATGTGGAACATGTGCATATCAGCGATCACGGCGAATACGGAGATTGTCTGCTCTTGGGAAAGGGCAGATTTCAGGTAAATATGTTTTTGGAGAAATTGGCACAAGTCCAGCCGAATTGTGCAGTGGTGCTGGAATTGTACAGGAGCGGATTTTCAGATGTGGCGGAACTGGCGGCAAATTATTTGCAGCTGCAAAATCGGATTCGCAGTATACAAAAGGGAGGCGGTAAATGAATGCGTTGTCCATATTGCGGAGAGCGAGATACGAGGGTGCTGGATTCCCGCCCTTCAGAGACAAAGATACGACGACGCCGGGAATGTGTACAATGCGGAAAGCGGTTTACTACATATGAGGCGGTGGAGCGCCCGATGCTCATGGTGCAAAAAAAGGATGGTTCTTTTGAGCCATATGATCGGCATAAATTGATTGCCGGCATATTCAGCGCCATCAAAAAACGTCCAGTGAGCATGGAGCAGATCTCTGATATGATAGATGAGATGGAAATCACCTATGCCAATGAGATGCGCAGTACGGTGACTTCATCAGAAGTTGGAAATGCAGTGATGGAAATGCTCAAGCAGATCGATGCGGTGGCATATGTGCGCTTTGCTTCCGTATATCAGGATTTTTCCGATGTTGCAGGATTTATCGCTGTCATTAGTGCGCTGGAAGAGAAAAATACACCGCCGGAGTCGTAATGTGCTGTTTTTCTGCATAAGTATAAGGCGGTACCGTTTCGGTGCAGTTTGCACCGGAATTCCATGCAGAGAAAACATACAACTGTGACAAAGACAAAAGGAGTTAAGTTATGAGCACCAATTTTAATGATTTTTTGAACACACCAGATCAGACACATATGTATGATACACAGGATATCCAGAATAATAAGATCTGGGCGGCACTAAGTTATTTGGGTATTTTGTTTATTTTGCCGCTTTTGGTTAATAACGGGAAATCCCGTTATGGCAAATTCCATGCCAATCAAGGGCTGATACTGTTTATCGCATGTTTATTGAGCGGTATTGCGTGTGCGATTTTGGCATTGATTCCAATCCTAGGTGCCTTTCTTTCACTGATACCTACGCTTGTTGTAACAATATTGATGATTATCGGCATTATCAACGGTGCTACAGGAAAAGCAAAAGAATTGCCTCTGATCGGTGGGTTACTGCACGTTCTGGATAAATAAATAATACGTATTTTTGGCTTGCCTGGAGGTAAAAACGATTGCGTTGCAGTCTGTTAGTTTACTTCCTGCAGCAGCGGGTACATCGTGCCGCTGAGGGTGTTGTATTGTATAGCACCAATCACTATTTGTGTTTCATCGAGAAGCAGCTCTGTGTACAGATGATCCTGTCCCGAGCTGCTTTGTGCATATGTGTATCTTGTGGCAGATGCACCGATGCGGGATGTTAGGGGAAACCCTTGGGATTGCTGTAAATCTGCATATGCTTGAAAGATCCCATTGGTATCTGCGGGAAGACGAATTGTCTGTACAGCGATACAGCGGCCTTCTGCGACACCATGATCGGCGAGAAACTGCTGCCTTGCGTCTTCATCCTCTAGAACGATGGTTTGTACGGGAATGTCTGATGGTGCCTTCGGGATCCACCAGGTTAGAAAGCCGATGCCGAAGGCGATGCCGAAAACGCCGGCGATGATAACAAGATATTTTCTCATGTTGCTGCCACCTTTCAAAGAGCATAGACTGCCGGATATGCCGGCAGGCAGAAGAATGTTCGAGAAATAGTATGCAGAGAACGAATCAAACAGAACAGGAGGAGTGTCATGCGATTGGATCAGTTTTTGTCTGCGCGTACCATGTATTCCCGAAAAGAACTGCGGCAGTTGCTTATTAAGGGAAAGGTAAAAGTGGATGGCGAAGTGGTGACAAAAGGGGAATATAAAGTGAAACCGGAGCAGAACAAGGTTTGCCTGAATGGAAAGCATGTACCTGGAGACACTTATTTGTATGTGCTGCTCAATAAGCCAAAGGGATATGTGAGCTCTGCGGACGAGCCTGGACAGCATAGTGTGCTGGAGCTTGTACCACCCGAGTTGAGCCGAAAAGATCTGCGTCCGGTGGGACGTTTGGATAAAGATTCTACTGGAATGCTTTTGCTGACAGATGATGGGCAGTTGGCACATCAGATTATAGCGGTTCGCAGCCATGTAGCAAAATATTATCACATCAAGCTGGCACGTCCGTGGCAGGATTGGTATGCGGAAAAAGCAGCTCAGGGAATGATTCTGAGAGATGGTGCTCACTGTCAGCCGGCAATGGCGGCAAAGATTCCGGGGACGGAAAATGAAGCAATGATTTGCCTGCACGAAGGGAAATATCATCAAGTGCGTCGAATGTTTGCTGCTATGGGAAATCATGTCGCAGAACTGGAACGTGTGGCCATGGGCGGCATAGAAATGCCTGTCGATTTGAAGCTGGGAAGCTGTCAGATACTACTGGAAAAAGATATCCAAAAAATATTGAAATGTGAAACTGATTTTGCAAAATTGCTACAAAGCCGTCAAAAGGTTTCGTCATAATGGATAAATGTACGCATTGAAATTTGGGCAATAAACGACTTGAAAATTGCTTGAAATTTTGGTATGATAATATTGTTACCGAAAGCGGAGGACGGTGGCTGGAGTACGCCGGACGAACGTTTGGATCGGGAAAAATATTTTTAGGAGGACATTACGAATGGCAAGTTTATCACTTCGACATATTTATAAGAAGTATCCGGGAAACGTTGTGGCAGTTAAGGATGTAAACCTGGAAATTAAGGATAAGGAATTTATCGTACTGGTAGGTCCGTCCGGTTGCGGTAAGTCTACGACGCTGCGTATGATTGCAGGTCTGGAAGAAATTTCTGAAGGCGAATTGTACATCGGTGATCGTCTGGTGAACGATATTGCGCCGAAGGATAGAGATATTGCAATGGTATTCCAGAACTATGCGTTGTATCCGCACATGACCGTATTTGACAACATGGCGTTCGGTTTGAAGCTGCGTAAGGTTCCCAAGGATGAGATTGCTCGCAAGGTAGAAGAGGCTGCAAAGATTTTGGATTTGAGCCACTTGCTGGATCGTAAGCCGAAGGCAATGTCCGGTGGTCAGAGACAGCGTGTTGCTTTGGGTCGTGCAATCGTACGTAATCCACAAGTATTCCTGCTTGACGAGCCGCTGTCCAACTTGGATGCAAAGCTGCGTGCACAGATGAGAACGGAGATTTCTAAGCTGCACAAGAAACTTGGCACCACGTTTATCTATGTAACGCACGATCAGACAGAAGCTATGACTATGGGTGATCGTATTGTAGTTATGAGAGATGGTATTATTCAGCAGATCGATACACCGCAGGCACTGTATGAGAAGCCGGGTAACAAGTTTGTAGCAGGATTCTTGGGCTCTCCGCAGATGAACTTCATTGATGCAGTTCTGAAGAAGGCAGACAACTATTATGTTGAATTTGGCTCGGAAGCAACGAAGGAAAGTAAGGCTGTAAAATATCAGGTTGAGATTCCGGCAGCAAAGGTATCACCGGAACTGGCTGATTATGTGGATAAAGAAGTGATTTTGGGCATTCGTCCAGAGGCACTGCACGATGATGAGATGTTCTTGTCCAGTGCTACAACCGGTATTGTCGATGCAACTGTTGAAATCACTGAATTAATGGGTGCAGAAACATTCTTGTATTTGGATTGTGCTGGAATTCCTTTGACAGCACGTGTTGATCCACGTTCTACTGCACGTCCGCAGGATGATATCAAAGTTGCGTTGGATGCCAACAAGATTCACCTGTTTGATAAGGAAACAGAAAAGACCATTATTAACTAAGTTTCTGATATAACACAATTCGTATAGTGGAAAGGCTGTCGTGATGTAGTACGACAGCCTTTTATCTTTTATATTTAAATTTTGTGAAAAAGTAAAAACTGCTTATGGTG
>CASEVP010000008.1 GCA_949291345.1 uncultured Ruminococcus sp. | reverse complement strand
AGATATTACGTTTACAAGCTTCCCTGAAAATCTTGTTGGTGCTGAAACCGTAAAGACTGCCTGCGATTCAAAGCTTGTTACAACCGATTTGGGCGTTTTCACAGCAGGAGCTGATATTACTCTTTATGTAGCAATGGATTCACGCGTTACAAATCCTGTACCAAACTGGCTCAATGACTGGAATAATACCGGAGTCACAATGTTAGTTTCAAATGATCTTACATATATTCTTTATAAGCAGAATTTTAAGTCAGGCGAAAAAGTTATAATGGGTACAAACAGCGGTTCAGGTGCTTCGGCGAATTACATTTTTATGGCTGTTCCTCAGGAGAAAGTTATTAAGGGCGACATTAATTTAGACGGAGTGATTGATGCTTTTGATATGTGTTTGGCAAGAAAAGGCGTAATAGATGGTTTCACGAATACACTCTCGCAGGATGCAGCCAATGTGGATGAAAATGGCATAGTAGATATAAATGATCTCAAACAGATTCAAGATTATATTTTAGCAAGAATCAAAAGTTTTAAAAAGGCATAAGTTTTAAATTTTTAGATCCCTGCACTATTAAATTGTTTAAAGACTATTCATAATGTAATCTTTGCTAATGTATAAAGTTAAATTTTACTCAAAGTCTGCACCAGTAGATATAAGAAAAGGTTTCAGATTGTCTGCTGTGGGTCTGAAAAATAAACTGTGTAAATGCAATTTTCCCCAAATTAATGCCAACACTAAAAATGCAGTCCAAACAGGGCAACGCTTAGGAGCGCCCTGACGCAGGTTGCGAAATAAAACGGTGAAGAGCAGTGACAGAAATGTTGCTGCTTTTCTTCATCTTCACTGGATATTCCCAAAGCGGATAAACCTCGGGAGTTTGAGAGTGGAACCCTCAGGCTGCAAACCTGTCCTCAAAGAAAATCGCAAGCTGGGAATACGCAAGTCCCCATTCCCTCACAGGCATGGTCCATTTCTTTGAAATTTCCTTAATGCTCATATAGATGATCTTGCGAATGGAATCATCAGTCGGAAAAATTGATTTTGATTTTGTAAATTTTCTCACCATTCTGTGGTAACTCTCAACGGCATTTGTTGTATATATTATCTTGCGAATCTCCTGTGGATATTCGAAAAATGTTGTCAGTTCCGCCCAGTTTTTGTCCCAGGATTTTATAATGTTCGGATACTTCTTATCCCACTTCTCACGGAACTCTTCTTTGGCGTATTCTGCGTCATCAAGGTTTTTACGACCGTTCAATTCCGAAACGATAGCTCAATAACCTGAAAAATGCACCCTTTTTGTCACAAAAGGGTGCATTGTATCAAAATTGAAATCTTTAGCCATATTTTCACAGTTATTTTGATACAATTTTCGGGTGCAAAATAACCGTCAAAAAGCCACGAAACAACGAAGTTTCGTGGCTTTTATCGTTTTCTGGTGATTTTATAAAATGTCAAAATCGGTGAAATTTTCAGATTTTTACGGAAAATGCCCATTTCTATCGTTTTCCTGTGCCGAAAAAATGCACCCGATTATTTGCTATCGTTTCTTGTAATGCACCCACCCTGATTTTACAATTGGTATAGCAGAATACAAAGCATGCTGTTTTTATTGATAATACTCCAGATAAAACCTGAAAATATCCGCATCACCATAATCCTGCATCAATCAGCATTGTCACAAATTCTCTTACCTCGGCATCATCAATCCATGCACATTCACCGCCAAAACGGCAAAGCTCCACGAGTTGATAACCGCCGTTTGCATCTGGGATGACGGCATATACGTTCTCCTGTCCATAATCATCTATTCCGAAATCCCATTCGATAAGCTCGGTTTCCTGATAGTTTGGAACAACCGTGAGGAATTCCTCTACTGCAGCCAATTCCTCTACTGAAAATTCCGCTGTCGCTCCAGTCGTTGCGATGATGGCAGGGGCAAATGTAAGGCATTCTTCGCCAGAATCATCCCATGCGTATTTGTCACGTTGCTGCACATGCCAAAGTCCATCCGCATCCAATACCTCCAGATACAGCTCGCTATCCTATCCGTTTTCGTTGATGACAGTACGAGCTTCCTGTACAATAAGCAGTGGCTTCGCCGCCTGTGCGATCAGCATCCGTTTCATAATGCAAAGGTCAAACACATTCAATTTGTTGATATTGTCAATAATACTTGACACATTTTCTACGTACCGAATGAGTTAGTATAACTCTAATGCATGTCACACATGGAGTACTGAGCTATTCTTAGATTCAGAACCGGAGATATAATACAGCCACTGCCGTAAGGCAGCTTGCCATTTACAGGTTCTAAAAGAAATGCAGCAATAGTTGACCGACGGTAAATCTATTGAGCTGTTCTTGAGTTTTTCACCGTCGGCAAAGACTGAACAGCATATTTTTTAGGTTCTGTCCATGGTGGCGGATGGTTATCAGTTATTATCGGTAATAGCTTTTATTGGAGAAAACTCACGCCGCAAGGTGTATATTTTCATAGTAGCGTCTTCTTTTAACAGCAGGTGGAAGACCCTCATTTGCTGTACAAATCCTTCTGTTTGCCCAATAACTCATGTAATATCGCCATACTTTTACTT
This sequence comes from uncultured Ruminococcus sp., assembly GCA_949291345.1. Taxonomy (GTDB): domain Bacteria; phylum Bacillota; class Clostridia; order Oscillospirales; family Ruminococcaceae; genus Ruminococcus_C. Next base: position 77 of record CASEVP010000008.1, on the reverse strand, counting down.
TAAGTTCTTCAGCAGTATAATTTTCAGGCTTATCATTTCGGCTGTAAAACAGCTCTTCTTTCATTCTTGCCCACATA
>CASEVP010000007.1 GCA_949291345.1 uncultured Ruminococcus sp. | reverse complement strand
TTCTTCCATCACCTTCAGAAGTGCTCCCCACGCACTGGGAGACAGCATATGGATTTCATCAATAATATACACCTTATACCGACACCGTTCCGGCAAATATATCGTGCCATCCCGCAGATCTCGGATATCGTCCACACTGTTATTCGACGCCGCATCAATCTCAATAATATCGCTGAGTGCCCCCCGTTCTGCTTCTTTACAAATTTCACATTCAAGACAGGGGTTGCCCTCGGGTGTACGGTGCAGACAATTCACCGTCTTAGCAAAGATCCTGGCACAAGTGGTTTTGCCTGTGCCTCTGGAACCCGTAAACAGATATGCGTGGGCTGTTTTTTCTTCCCGTATCTGGTTACGCAACGCTGTGGTAACATGGGGCTGTGAAATCACATCATCAAACGACCGTGGCCGCCACTTTCGATAAAGTGCCTGATACAATTGTCACACCTCCCGATTTTTGCCCTTTGTCTGCGGAAAATTCAAAAAATTCCGGAACATAGGTGTGCAGGTTTGCTGCGGCACACAAAACAATCCGCTTAATGCTGCTCGGTCCCCCGCCTGACATGGTTCACGGTGCTTTGTTGCACAGGACCCGCACACCTATATTCCGGAATCCGTCCCTGATACCAACGCATCAGATACAAGTATTATAGCACATCAAGCTACAAAATGCAAGTGTTTTTCAAAAAAAATATGCAGGGTATCTCCCTGCACAAAAAACGCACATCAAAACAGCAATATCCCGGCACACAATCGCCGCATCACCGTTCTTCCAGCGGCACATATTCTTGCGGTTTTCCCACGGGCAAATAGGCTGGACGAATGATCTTACGGCAGTTAATCAGCTCTTCTAAGCGATGCGCCGACCAACCTGCAATTCTTGCAATTGCAAAAATTGGCGTAAATAGATCCATCGGCAGTCCTAACATGCGATATACAAATCCGCTGTAAAAATCCACATTCGCACAGACGCCCTTATAAATCTTGCGATTTGATGTAATTACTTCCTTTGCAAGGCGTTCTACTCTTGCGTACAATTCATATTCGGCATGACAACCTTTTTCCTGGGACAGCTTTTCTACAAAGGATTTTAAAATCACCGCACGCGGATCCGATACAGAGTAAACCGCATGACCCATTCCATAGATCAGACCTGCCTGATCAAACCGCTCTCCGCGTAGCAAGCCCATCAAATATTCCCGCAGTGCGTCTTCATCCTCCCAGTCCGGGCAATTCGTCTTCAGATCCTCAAACATTTCCATTACCTTGATATTCGCACCGCCATGCTTGGGTCCCTTCAAAGAGCCGAGCGCAGCCGCAATCGTCGAATACGTATCCGTTCCTGAGGACGAGACCACATGCACCGTAAAAGCAGAATTATTACCGCCTCCATGCTCTGCGTGAAGAACCAGACACAGATCAAGCAGCTTTGCCTCCAGGCGAGTATATTTCCCATCTGGACGCATCATATACAAGATATTTTCCGCAATCGTCAATTTAGGATCCGGTTTCTGAATGAACATGCTCTTGTCATTGCGGAAGTACATCGACGCCTGATATCCGAACACTGCCAGCGTAGGAAACTGAGCAATCAGCTGCAAACACTGCCGCATCACATTGGACAAACTGGTGTCATCAGGCTTCGGATCGTAGGCGTGAAGTGCCAGCACACACTTCGCCATTGTATTCATAATATTATCACTTGGCATCTTCATAATTACGCCGCTATTAAAACGGTTTGGCAGTGCACGATAATCCACCAACAATTCTTGGAACTGTGCCATTTGCTCTTTTTTCGGCAAATGCCCCATTAACAGCAGATAGACAATCTCTTCGAATCCAAATCGATCGTGAGAAATAAATCCCTGCACCAGATTTTCGATAGGAATCCCACGGTAACACAGCATACCCGGTGCCTGCACTTCTTTTCCATCTACCATTTTTGTGGCAGAGACACGGCTGATGGTTGTCAGTCCGGCACGGACGCCCCTTCCATCCAAATCACGCAGTCCTCGCTTGACTTCATACTGCATATACAATTCTGGTGCGATGTCATACCACGGCTCTGCTTCGGCTGTCAGCTTATCAACCAGTTCCATATCATGCTTATATTGTTCTATCATTTTTTGAATCTTAGAGGAGTGTAATAATGTTTCTTTTTTCATTTTTCATCCGTCCTTTCTGAGGTGCTGCCACTGCGGCGTTGATTTGTTTTTACGATCATCCGAATTGTCCCCTATCCCTCCGGGAAATTTCCTCGGTTTTTCCCTGTGCAGGATATTCTCATTTCCTTCGGCATAACACTGTGCACAATACATATCATAAATTGTTCATCTGCATTGATAAATTTTATTATACCCAAATTTTTTTCCGTTGTCAAGTAATCCATTTCTCCGCCGGAAGCGGTATTGTTCCGGTAATTGGTGAAAAAAACAACTGTAGCCTACATATTCACGCCCTCTTGTGCAATATGACAAAAGCCGCAGACAAGCTCAAGCGCACCATCATTTTGCAATGCATACTTAATACTCCCTACGTTTTTAAATATATCCCAACAGATGGGTTTACAATTTTTTGACATTTTTATAAAAAAGCACAACCATTCTCATGATTGACGCACAGATTGTCCAAATGCCAGTCATGGTGAAATATATCCCGTTTTTTCGCAAAACAGCAGTGCTTTTTCAAGAAAAAACGTCTAATTTTTCCTGTATATTCCAAGTTTTGTTTAGAAAGGCAGATGTATATTACGAAACCAAAAAGCTTTTTTTGAAATTTTTGGTGAATTCAGCTATTGAAAGTCAGCGGAAAATCCGTTATAATAAATATAATAAAAAGAAGACAATAAGGTGAAGCGGCGAACCTGTTGTCTTCCCAAATGCAGTCCGGATCTACGAACTGCAGTATGATATATTCCCTGCAAACCAGCAGGGAAAATTAAAATGAGAAACGGGAGCCGCCGCAATGTTGAGGAGGATACAATGGCAGTGAAAAAAACAGGCAGTTCTCAAAGGGAAGAACTTAAGCAAAAATTTTTTGATATGCTGCAGCTTGAATGCAGCGTTTCACCAGACGAAGCGTCTGATAAACAGATTTATCAAGTGTTGTCCGCTATGATGGTTGAAAAACTCAAGCATAAACGACAGCGTTTCATGAACAAAACACATTCCGTAGGCGGTAAAAGCGTATATTATCTGTCCATGGAATTCCTGATGGGACGTTCCTTAAAAACGACGCTTTATAATCTGGAACTGGCAGAGGATATCCGTTCGATTTTAAATGAATATCACATCAATTTAGACAATATATTTGAATGCGAACCGGACGCAGGCCTTGGCAACGGAGGACTCGGCCGTCTGGCTGCCTGCTACTTGGATGCAATGGCAACGCAAGAGATTCCGGCAACCGGTCACTCTATCTGCTACGAATACGGCATCTTCAAACAGAAACTGGAAGACGGATGGCAAACAGAAGAACCCGATAACTGGCTTCCGGGCGGCAGTGTCTGGCTCGACCCAAAACCAGACGAGGCGATCGAAGTACACTTCGAAGGCAATGTTCAGGAATACTGGCAGGATGCTTATCACTACATTTCTCACGTCAACTACAATACTGTAATCGCCATTCCGTATGATATGTACGTATCAGGCTACGGCAGCGCCGGCGTTTCCAAGCTGCGTCTATGGAAGGCACAGGCACCTAGCTTTGACATGCAGAAATTTAATGAAGGAAATTATGCACAGGCACTGAGCCGCAACTCAATGGCAAATGCAATCTCGAAGGTGCTTTATCCCAACGACAACCATCTCGAAGGCAAATCGCTTCGTCTGCGACAGCAGTATTTTTTATGTGCGGCTGCCGTTGGTGACATTGTCAATAACCATATGAATGTTTATGGCACACTGGAAAACCTACACGAAAAGGTGGCCATTCATATCAACGACACGCACCCCACCCTGGCAATCCCCGAACTAATGCGTGTACTGCTCGATGACTGCGGCTACACTTGGGAGAAGGCATGGCATATCGTGACCAATACATTTGCTTATACAAATCATACGGTTATGGCAGAAGCACTGGAAAAATGGGATGTCAATCTTGTAAAACAGGTGGTGCCGCGCATTTTCCAAATTATTGTAGAGATTAACAATCGCTACTGTGCCGGTCTCATGGAACGCAACGGCGGTGACAGTGCAAAAACAACCAGAATGTCCATCATCAAAGATAATCAGATTCACATGGCAACACTCTGTGTTATGGCATCTCACAGCGTCAACGGCGTATCTAAGCTGCACTCTGAGATCATCAAGCAAAGCGTCTTCCATGAAGAATTTTTGGACACCCCCAATAAGTTTAAAAATGTTACAAACGGTATCGCATACCGCAGATGGCTATATCAATCTAACCCTGGTTTGACCAATCTGCTGCGGGAAAAGATTGGCGACGGATTCCTTAAGGACGGCAGTGAACTGAAAAAACTCGAAGTCTTTGCCGACGACAAGGATGTTCTTGAACAACTGCGTAAAATAAAAAAAGAAAACAAAGAACGTTTCGCCAAATATGTTAAGAAACAAAGCGGCGTGCTCTTGAACACGGACAGCATTTTTGACGCACAAGTGAAGCGCTTACACGAATACAAGCGTCAGCATCTAAATGTAATGCATATTCTAGCGCAGTACAACGCTCTGCTAGAAAATCCGGATATGCCCTTTACACCCAAAACTTATATCTTTGCTGCAAAAGCTGCACCAGGATACTATCTGGCAAAACAGATCATTAAACTGATATGGGCACTATCCGAAGAAATTCGAAAAAATCCGAAGATCTCTGAAAAATTGTCTGTATACTTCTTGGAAAATTACTGCGTTACCATGTCTGAGCTGCTGATGCCTGCATGTGATATCTCCGAACAAATCTCTTTGGCTGGCACCGAGGCTTCCGGTACTGGAAATATGAAACTGATGCTCAATGGCGCCATTACGCTCGGCACCCTAGACGGTGCCAACATTGAAATTGGCGATGTAGTCGGCAAAGACAACATTCTTATCTTCGGAATGAAAACCGAAGAAGTCAATGCTCTCAAAGCAAGAGGCTATCACCCGAGCGACTACTATGAGCATAATCCTATTATCAAAGCGTGTATTGACAGAATGTATATGGGCATTAACGGCTGCAAATTCACAGAAGTTGCCGATTCTTTGCGCAATTCTGACCCGTATATGGTACTGGCAGACTTCGACAGCTATTGTCAGATTCAAGAAAAGAGTTCGGAACTTTACCAAGATACCGATAAGTGGACAAAAATGTCTCTGCACAATATCGCCGGTGCCGGAATCTTCTCCGCAGACCGTGCTGTCAACGAATATGCAAAAGACATCTGGAATATCCATTGATGCTATGCACATTGTACAGTGCACTGCACAATGTGTCATCTGATGATTCTATGAATAATAGCAGAAACCGCACATAACCGCACCACTTTTACGCATCACAAATATGGTTTTTTGTGCAGCAATGCCTTATATACTGCAAAACGGAGCAGAATCAACAACTGCTCCGTTTTGCGATACGAAAGGAGCTTTTTTCACATGCTGTATTTCTATAACAGCTGGGATGAAAACTATAAATATCCCTTTGGTGCGCTGCGCCGCAGCCACAGCTGCCAGTTCACCATCCGCCTTCCGGAAGAAACTTCTTTGGATTATACACCCGTAATGGTCGTATTCCGCACCGGCTTCAAAGAACGCTTTCTCCCTATGAATGTCAAAGAACACGAAAACGGTTATGTGCTGTATACAACCACCTTTTTCCCAAAATATGACGGCGTCCATTACTACTACTTTTCCTATACCAGCAACGGAGTACGCCATTACATCAAACGCGGCGATGCCTGTCATGGTATGCTGGATCAGGGTGAAATGTTCCAACTGACCGTGTTTAATGAGGAATACCATACACCGGATTTTCTCAAAGGCGGCATTATGTACCAGATTTTTCCGGATCGGTTTTGCTGCAGCGGAAAGCCTCATGAAAATGTTCCATCCGATAGAGTCATGCGTCAGTGGGGTGAACTCCCCTACTATAAACCTGACCAAAACGGACACGTCTGGAACAACGACTATTTTGGCGGCGACCTCGAAGGGATTCGCAGCAAACTGGACTATCTCGAAAGTTTGGGTGTCACTTGTATCTACCTTAACCCCATTTTTGAATCCCATGAAAACCATCGTTACAACACTGCCAACTATCGCAACGTTGACCCACTCCTCGGCACCAACGAGGACTTCCGCCTGCTTTGCGAAGATGCTGCAAAACGCGGGATATCCGTGATACTAGACGGCGTTTTCTCACACACCGGTGCTGACAGCATCTATTTCAACAAATTCGGCAGATATGACACCCTCGGCGCCTACCAGTCTGAACAAAGCCCCTACTACTCTTGGTATCACTTCTGGGGCAATAAACAGTATGAATCCTGGTGGGGTATTGACACACTGCCCAATGTGGATGAAAACAATCCGAGTTATACCAAATATATCTGCGGTGAAGACGGCGTTCTCACATATTGGCTTAGTCTCGGTGCAGCTGGTTTCCGCCTGGATGTCGCAGATGAACTGCCGGATGAATTTTTAGACAATCTCCGAAAATGCATCAAAAAATTTGATTCAGAAAAAATTGTGATCGGCGAGGTCTGGGAAGATGCCTCCAACAAGGAAGCATACGGCGTCAAGCGCCGATATTTGCTTGGCGACCAACTAGACAGTGTCATGAACTACCCTTTTCGTGAGGCAATCATCGCCTATATGAAAGGAGAGGCTGCCACAATTTTCCGGGATCGTATTATGAGCATTTTAGAAAATTATCCCAAATGTACGGTAGATGTTCTCATGAACTTCGTCTCCACCCACGATATTGAACGCGCCATCAATCGATTTGGCGGCCCGTCCTGCAACGACAAAAGCAAAGACTGGATGGCGCAAAACACCCTTTCTCCAGATGAATACGAACGAGGCAAAGCGTTATTAAAAGGTGCTATGGTGCTGCAGTTTTTTCTACCAGGTGTTCCCAGTATTTACTATGGAGACGAAGTAGGTCTACAAGGCTGGAAGGATCCATTTAACCGCAGATGCTTTCCGTGGGGAAAAGAAGACCAGGATATGCTGGAATACACCAAACAACTCAGTCGTATCCGCAGAGAATATAGTGCGATTTTTGCCGAAGGTGAAATGGAATTTTTAATTCTGGAAGAACATGTCATTGGATTTTCTCGCTATGAAAAAGATTCGGGCAGCAGCATGGTTATCCTGCTAAACCGCCACAGTGAAACTTCTATGGTTTCTCTTCGGGATAAATGCTTTTCCCACTATGCGTTCAGCACTGTAGTCAGCGGAATATGTGACGGTGATGCTATCATTCTTCCGCCAAACAGCTGCGCAGTAATCGGTGCTGTACGTGAACGAAACAACGGTTTCTAATTTGATTCTTTTTTCTAAATGCAATATCTTATACTTTTATAATCGTAGTTTAAATCACTTAAAAATCATGAACAGAAATAAAGATAACTTTCCTTTTTTCGTTTTCGACACAAACCCCTTTACAAATTTATTAAAATATGCTATACTAACTAAGTCGCATCGAGGTGTGGCTCAGTTTGGTAGAGCACTACGTTCGGGACGTAGGGGCCGCAAGTTCGAATCTTGTCACCTCGACCATCTTATGACAATAAAAAATGTTTATCCAAAAAAAGACTGTGTTTTCAGTCTTTTTTTGTGTTTAAACGACGAAAAACGAAGTACAAAACCTTAAAATATTTCAGTGATCCCCCCATTGACACAATTGGAATGCTTTTGGCAGAGCATTTTGCAGCGTTTACACAAAATGTCCGCACCGAACAGCCCCTGTTTTACAAAAAATAGTATACAATCATTTAGAGACCGTTTTGTTCAGATTCACAAAAATTGTGGTACTGTGTAAAGCGGTCTTTTTTTGCCGGGAGTTGAACCGAGGAAACACATCTACCTTTAAATCAAAGTTGAGAACAAACATGAAAAAATACATTTCAACAGTTAAACCGTAGTGAATAATATGGATGCGAAAGCAAAAATATCAAGAGTTTAGAGGAATGTATCACATTTGTAAATTTTTAATAGGGACTGCAAACACCGTTGCAATCTGAAAAACAGTATGATAAAATAAATAAATAAATAAGCGGAACTTTGCAATGATATATTGGACAAATTGCTGTTTTTTGCAGCCTTATCACATTGGTTACGAGAAGCGTTTTTCTGCGGCATCGTGAAAAAAATGAAAGAGGAAATAATGATGAATGATTGCGGTATTAGCAAGTTGGATTTGAAAAGAAGAAATCGTATGCAGATTTTGCGTGTTATTCGGGAACGGGGACCGATTTCGAGAGTGGATATTTCCAGCATATTGCAGATAACAAGAGCTGCAGTTACGATTATTACAAACGAAATGATTGACCAGCATATTTTAGAGGAGATCGGCGAAGAGCCGGTCGAACCGGGCAAGGAATCCAAAAAGGGCAGAAGAAAGATATTGCTGGATATCAATGAGGCATACAAGTTTGCAATGGGTGTGTACGTGGATGAGAAGGAAATCTGCGTTGGATTGACCACGCTAAACGCTGCGGCACTGGACAAAAAAACAATTGCTTATGAAGGAAAGATGTCACCGGAACGGCTGGTAGATTTGGTAGTGAAATCGATGGAAACCATGCTGCAGAATAGCTGTCTGCACAAGGAAAACCTGCTGGGGATCGGCATGGGGATTATGCCTGTTTTATTTGAGCCAATGAAAATGGAACGCAGCAGTGATGATACTCCCGTATTTCCAAAGCTTCAGCAGTTATTAGAAGAAAGAACGGGAATGCCTGTTTATATTGAAAGTGCACTTACACAGTTTGCTGTTGCCGGAACAACTTATCAGGACAGCCATGCAAAACCAGAAAACCTGGTGTTTTTATATTGGAATGAAGAACATTATTGTGCGATTCCGCTTCACAACGGCGTGCCGCTGCACAGTGCAGTACGTGCAGGTAATTACATAGAAAATATGTGCGTGGATCCAAATGGTATTGCCGCAGAAGGTTATCCGAAAGGAAGTGTTCATGCTGAACTTTCTCAGAAAACCATGCAGGAAAAGGTGGGTGCAATTTTTTCAGCAGAACAGACGCCGGAGTTGTACCAGATGTTGAAGGGTGACTTGTCAAATTTAACATTGAAAACATTACTATGTGCTGTAGAAAAAGAAAGTGCACTTGAACCAATTGTGGATGCTTTTATGCAGAAATTTTGTACGATGCTGTATAATTTGAAGTGTATGTATTTTGCCAAACAGATCTGTTTGTATCAGTTCGGACTGAACAATGAAAATTTGGAGCAGATCCGCCGTTATGCAGCTGCATTTGCAGGAGAACCATTTGCAGATGCGATTGTACTTAGTCCTATCGGAGATCGATATCGATTTCTGTGCGGGTGTTTGTATGTAATCCAGATGGGATTCTATCAACAAGGCGGTCTGTTGTAAAAATACAACTGGAAAATGGTGGGCAAACGACGGAAAACAGGATTTTTTTGTTTTTTCCCGGAGAACACTTGCACTTCAGTGAAAGATGTGGTATAATAGATGCGGCGTGTTTGTATACGTACAAACATAACGTACCGGCGCAAAGCGGCGGATGGAGACTATAGCAGAAGGCAGACCCTGCGTGTGGGTCGGGTGAGGAGAGATCATGAGCATGAAAGTATCAGAAATGAACCGGGAAGCATTAGAAGCATTTCAGGCAGAATGCAAAAAAGAATATGAGTCGTTTCAGGCAGCGGGCTTAAAACTGGATATGTCACGCGGCAAGCCATCCCCGAAACAACTGGATTTGACCAATGGGATTCTGACTTGTCTGTCGGAAGAGGACTACCGTGCGGAGAATGGGCTAGACTGCCGAAACTATGGCTGTTTGGATGGACTACCGGAGGCAAAACGGTTTTTTGCACCGATGCTGGGTGTCAAACCTGAAGAATTGATTGTATGCGGCAATTCTAGTCTGAATATCATGTACTGGACAATGTCTTTGGCAATGACAAATGGTGTATTGGGTAGTAAGCCATGGGGCAAGTATGATAAAGTAAAAGTACTGTGTCCAGTGCCGGGATATGACCGTCATTTTGCGGTGAGTGCATTTCTGGGCATGGAAATGATCAATGTTCCAATGCTGAAAGACGGTCCCGATATGGATATGGTGGAAAAATTGGTAGCAGAAGATGACACCATTAAGGCGATCTGGTGCGTGCCTGTGTACTCCAATCCGGGTGGTGTGGTATATAGTGATACTGTCGTAAAGCGTTTTGCAGCACTCAAGCCTAAGGCCGCTGACTTCCGCATCTTCTGGGATAATGCGTATTGTGTACATCATCTGACAGACAATCCGCCGAAGCAAACCAATCTGCTGGAAGAGGCAAAAAAGGCAGGCAATGAAGATATCTGTTATATGTTTGCTTCCACGTCTAAAATCACTCATCCGGGTTCCGGCGTGGCAATGGTTGCGGCAAGTGAAAAAAATTTACGCTCCCTGAAAGAAGCGCTGGGATATTCTACCATTGGTTATGATAAATTAAACCAGCTGCGGCATCTTCGGTTTTTTGACGGCAAATTCGAGAATCTGGTCGCACACATGCAGAAACATAAGGAACTGATTGCACCGAAATTCCGAATTGTTGTGGATACGCTGAAGCGGGAGTTGGGCGATTTAGGTATTGCTGATTGGTCAGATCCGGTGGGCGGCTATTTTGTTTCCTTTAATCAGAAGGGCTGTGCAAAACGAATTGTACAGTTATGTAAAGAGGCTGGTGTTGTTCTGACAGGTGCAGGTGCATCCTTCCCTTATGGGATAGATCCGGAAAATGAAAATATTCGTATTTCTCCCACATTCCCTACAGAGGAAGAATTACAGAAGGCGATGGATGTATTTGTATGCAGTGCAAAGATAGCGGCAGCGGAAAAGGCATTGGAACAGTAAGAAAATTTACAGCGACGGGCAGTGCGCACATCAACGGTGTGGCATTCCCGTCGTTTTTGCATGACGATGGATTGTAGATAACAACGCCTTTATTGTTTGTAAAACAACTTCAACTTGTAAATATCGTCTGTTTTACCGCACTTGCTTTTTCTGGAGAAATATGCTATACTATTTTCCATATGGCAGCGCTGTCCAAAAAATGTGCACCGATAACATCGGTGCATGTTCCGTAACCTGAAATCAAGAGCGGCATGAATTTGTTTTATATTCATGGGCATTATTTCAATGTGACAGAATTTTGCAGGCAAATGCATGCAAAGCGGTTAGGTGTTGCCATGTGTAAAAATACGGTAACTGCACAGATATTTTGTCTGGTTACCGCTTTGCTTGAAAGGATGTTGTTATGATTACCGTTTCCAACGTCAGCCTGCAATTCGGCGGCGATACGCTTTTCAAAAATGTAGATCTCCAATTTAATCCCGGCAACTGTTATGGTGTCATTGGCGCCAACGGGGCGGGAAAATCCACCTTTTTGAAAATTCTCTGTGGACAGCTTAAACCCACCACCGGCAATATCACGATTCCAAAGAATCTGCGCATGAGCGTGCTCCGACAAGATCACTTTGCATTTGATGCTTATTCTGTGCTGGATACCATTATTATGGGAAACCAGCGTCTTTACGATATCATGCAGGAAAAAGACGCCCTTTATGCAAAAGAGGATTTCACCGAGGAGGACGGTATCAAAGCCTCTGAGCTGGAAGCCGAATTTGCTGAATTAAACGGCTGGGAGGCAGAGTCGGATGCATCTAAACTGATCCAGGGTCTTGGTCTGCCGGAATCGCTGCTCCAGCAGCAGATGGCAGATCTTTCCGGAAACGAAAAAGTGAAAGTACTTTTGGCACAGGCACTTTTCGGCAATCCGGACATCATTCTCATGGACGAGCCTACCAACCATCTGGATATTGATGCCATTTCTTGGCTGGAAGATTTTTTGATGGAATACTTTGGTACCGTGATTGTGGTTTCGCACGACCGGCACTTTTTGAACAATGTCTGTACGCATATCGTGGATATTGACTACACAAAAATAAAGATGTACGTGGGCAACTATGAATTCTGGTATGAATCCAGCCAGATGATGCAGCGTCTGATCAAACAGCAGAACAAAAAAATTGAAGACAAAATTGCAGAATTAAAAACCTTTATCGCACGCTTTTCTGCCAACAAGTCGAAGTCAAAACAGGCAACTTCACGCCGAAAGCTGCTGGAGAATCTATCCGTAGAGGAGATGCCTGCCTCTAGCAGACGATATCCTTTTATCGGCTTTGACATGGATCGGGAATTGGGCAAGGAAGTATTGCAAGTTAATGGCATTTCCAAGAATGTGGACGGCGTACAACTTCTGAATAATGTTAGTTTTACACTAGGTCGTACTGACAAAGTGGCTATCATTGGTGAAAGTGAACAGGCAATCACCATGTTATACAAGATTCTTATGGAAGAAGAAACCGCAGATGCCGGTACCTTTAAATGGGGAGTATCGACGTCTACATCATATTTTCCGGTAGACAATTCTGCCTATTTCAATGATTGTACTCTTTCCATACTGGACTGGATTCGCCAGTATTCCACAGCCGACGAAACCGAAACATTCCTCCGTGGATTTTTAGGTAGAATGCTCTTTTCCGGCGATGATATCTATAAACCGGTAAATGTACTTTCCGGCGGCGAAAAAGTGCGTTGCATGTTTGCACGTATGATGCTGTTTCATTCGAATGTGTTATTGCTGGATAGACCAACAAACCACTTGGATTTGGAGAGTATAACTGCTGTTAATAATGGACTGGTAAATTTCAAAGGTGTAGTTCTATTATCCTCTCATGACCATGAGATTTTAGAGACAGTAGCGAATCGCATCATTGAGATCACACCTGATGGATGTATTGACCGTCAGGGAACGTATGAAGAATATTTGGAGTGGAAGAAAGAACATAGTCGCTAACCGGAAATCTGTAAATGGATTTCGTACTATCCACCACAAGATGCTGTTGATATATAAAACCCGTTCAAATAGAAATATGCAAATTTTTGTCAACAAATTTTGCCGCTAACGGTATGCAAACTGCTTGCTTTGTTATTGACAAAATGGTGATTGAAAAATTTGTACATATTTCGTATGTGGACGGGTTCTATTGTAAAAAGATAGAAACTTTGTATCGGTGTTTTGCTTTGGAATATTTTGAAAAATGATCCTTGACAAATGAGAGAGAATATGCTATCATAACTGTATTCAATGGCAGTGAGAAGGAAAAGTACCCGTATGACAGTCGTCACAGAGAGCCTTTGGCAGGTGGAAAAAGGCACGGCGCTTGCGGCGAATACCCCTTTGAGCCGGTTTCCTCAACGGGCATGCTTTAGTAGGGAATCCCGGATGCACCCGTTATCGTGCACACGAGGTCGGACTTTGTGTATTGGTGCAGTATAAGTCCGATAAATTGAGGTGGTACCACGGTGACAACATCGTCCTCTGGAACAAATTTCCGGGGGATTTTTTATTCCCCCACACATTTTTTGAAAGTGAGGAATAATCAATGACCGTATTCGAAGAACTCAAACGTCGTGGTCTGATTGCTCAGATGACCGATGAAAAAGAGATTGAAGAACTGGTGAACGCCGGCAAAGCAACGTTTTATATCGGTTTTGACCCAACAGCAGACAGTTTGCATGTGGGACATTTTATGGCGCTTTGCCTGATGAAACGGCTGCAAATGGCAGGAAATAAGCCCATTGTTTTGTTGGGCGGCGGTACAGCAATGATTGGAGATCCTTCGGGAAAAACCGACATGCGAAAGATGATGACTAAGGAAACAATTGCCCATAATGTTTCATGTTTCCGGAAACAGATGAGTCGGTTTATAGACTTTTCTGATGACAAAGCAATTATTGTTAACAATGCAGACTGGCTCTTAGATTTGAATTATGTCGACATATTGCGGGATGTGGGGGCATGCTTCAGTGTGAATCGGATGTTGTCCCACGAATGTTACAAGCAACGTATGGAACGAGGGTTGACATTCTTAGAATTTAACTACATGATCATGCAGAGTTATGATTTTTATAAGCTATTTCAGGATTATGGCTGCAATATGCAATTTGGCGGTGATGATCAGTGGGCAAATATGCTGGGCGGTACGGAGTTGATCCGCCGGAAGCTGGGCAAAGATGCTTATGCCATGACTATTACATTGCTGCTCAATTCTGAGGGCAAAAAAATGGGAAAAACGGAAAAGGGCGCTGTATGGCTGGATCCAGAAAAGACAACGCCGTATGAGTTTTACCAGTACTGGCGTAATGTGTCCGATCAGGATGTAATAAAGTGTTTAAAACTTTTGACATTTGTACCTATAGAACAAATCGAGGAGATGGAGCGCACACTGGAAGGACAGCAGTTGAATCAGGCGAAGGAACTGTTAGCATACGAGTTGACGGAACTGGTGCATGGAAAGGAAGCAGCGGAAAAAGCACAGGAAACGGCACGTGCAGTCTTTGGCGGTAAGGGTTCCTCGGAGAATATGCCGACTACGGTATTGCATAGTGAAGATCTGACAGACGGAGGCATTGGTATATTAACGCTAATGGTCAAAACGGGATTGGCACCCTCCAATGGAGAAGCTCGCCGGCTTGTACAGCAGGGAGGCGTATCGGTAAACGATACGAAGATAACGGATCCGAAATGCATCGTATATCCGGAGGCAGACACCATTCTGCGGAAAGGCAAAAAGGTATTTCATAAAGTTGTTGTAGAAGTATGAAGACTAAACGGTGTTCATATAAAATCGGCATACGGATTTTCCAGCAGAATATTCAAATTAACAGTGAAGCCCCTACAGCCGGACTGTCCCGGACAACAATTTATAACGCAATCGATGTCAAATACTGCCGAAAAGTTATACGGTTTATTATCATAACATGCTTCAATTGAAACCAGTGATGCCGCAAGGGAATAAACCCTTTGCGGCATCACTGTATATTGGGTACTCTACGCAGCGTAGGTTGTCAAAGACGGCATGATTTGGTATACTGTAAATAAAGACGAAAAAAGGAGGCATTTCATATGAATCCGTATGTTACAGGGCAAACCATTCAAAAGCTGCGGGAAAAAAGGGGCGTAACACAGAAACAGCTGGCAGAAAAGCTATTTGTCAGTGATAAAGCAATCTCTAAGTGGGAAACCGGAAAAGGGCTGCCGGATATCACACAGCTGGAGCCGTTGGCGAAAGCACTGGAGGTATCCGTAACGGAGTTGCTTTCGGGGGACTGCGTGACCAACACCAATCGGAGCGGCAATATGCAGCGTACAAAATTTTACGTTTGCCCGGTATGCGGCAATGTAATACATGCAATAGGCACCGGTGCCTTTCACTGCTGCGGCATTTTATTACCACCTATCGAACCGGAGATACCAGATAAGTACCACGAGATTTTGCTTGATGAAATGGATGGAGAATATTATGTGCATATGACACATGTGATGGATAAATCACATTTTATTTCTTTTTTTGCCTGTGTTAGCTGTGATCGGGTGACACTTGTGAAATTGTATCCGGAACAAGCACCGGAAACACGGCTTCCCAAACGGGGTAACTGTCGGATTTATGCCTATTGTAATCGGCATGGGTTGTATATGGTACGAGGGTAAAAAATAAAAATACGCACATCCCTGCATGGAATGTGCGTATTTTTCATTTTGCTGTACTGGAATAGATGGAGGTTTGTCCATCAAGAAGTAACGGCAAATACAAATGGTTCAGACTGTGCAGCGGTGCAGTCGTCTGCACGGGTCTCAAGGAGAATTTTGGCGATGATGTACCCGATGACATTTTCCGGAGAAAGTGACTCCTGTGTGGTGGAAACTGCACGCCATTCCCGTTGAATTGCGGGGTCAGATTGCTGCATGCCCAGCTGAATGGCTTTGACGATCTCCGTTTCGACTTCGTCAGCAGATACATGATACTGGTTGGCGATCTCTTGATACAGTCTTTGCATTTGAATACCCTCCTTGCTATTGCAAATGTTTTGGGATAGACTAAAACGTGTTCACACGCAAATGAAACGCAAATTGTTTTGGCTTTATTTGACTCCGCTGTGTTAAAAATTTTTGCAGGGAGATAACCCACCTGTGCTTTTTTAACTTATTTGTGCACAAATTCTGCTCAAAATTTTGTACACCCATTTTATGTAAACACGCTCTAAAACAGAATCCGGATTGGGTATTGGAAAATCGCTGTACCCGACATGTTGTAAGGGCGGTGCCGCATAAGATTCCGTACATCTCGTGTCAACTGTCATCGAATTACGGCATTTTCGCCGGCGCTTTCATGAAAAACCTGCTGAACGCATTGGCATCGTTTCATATTGCCTCAGTTTTTTGCGGCGCCTAGCGAATCTCCGGGTTGTATCTTTGATGCACGGATTTTTTGCAGTATCACCGGAAACAGGCACGTTCGGAATCTGTAATTGCATTATAACATAGAAAACTTGTCGGCTTTTGTCACAATGTGCTGCAAACTCAAAAATTTTTTTCGCATTTCAAAGATTTTTGCGTGACAGCAATGATCTGGGGAGTCTATGCAAAAAATAAAAAAAATTGAAAAAAACTGTTGACAAAGAAATGAAGTTGTGTTATAATATATTCTGTTGTAAGTTTTGCAACGAAGAACATTAAGGATAGGGGTATAGCTCAGCCGGTAGAGCAGCGGTCTCCAAAACCGCGTGCCGAGGGTTCGATTCCTTCTGCCCCTGCCATATTTGGACAATGAAACAGATGTCCGTCATGAAAAACCGCGTTTTTACGCGGTTTTTTTGCGCTTTAGAGCCAAACGTTTCATTTTAAAGATCTTAGATATTTATTCACTAAAATAAGGTTTTAAACCTTATTTTGTATTTCGGAAAAGCATATTTGAAAGAAATTGCACTGGCGATACTGCTGACTGCTATTAAAAGAATGGACGAAAAAAGCACAATGCAAACTCTGTAAGACCAATGATTCCACTCACAAACTTGCCGATTTTCTTGTCGTTGAAAAACAGCATGCTGCATTTCTTAACAGCAAGAACAGCAGCATTCATCAAATTCACTTCCATAACAAAAAAGCTGACCGCAAAATTCTGGTCAGCTTTGAATTTTTCTTGTTTTTCCTGATATTTTTTCTATCATACCATAGATAAATCTTTCTTCTAATTTATGATAGCCGATGCAGTGAATGTTTGGACAAGTGCACGAACCGTGCCGTTTGTCCTGCAATGTTGCATTTGATGCCAAAAACAAACCAAAAAACAAGCTGCTGCATCGAAATCGTATGCAGCAGCTTATTTATATTCCATTTGGATTGATAGTTTCGGTCGTCATTATCGGACAAGATATCGGTTAACATCAAGCAGCATCAGTGCCAACAGCTGAACGTCTGCGGCTGTCACAGCAGTATCGTCATTGATATCGCCATTTTTCACGTTTGGTATATGACAATTGCCGTTATCTGATAAAATATATCGTGTCATCAACACCATATCCTGCATATTAACAACCTCATCTTGATTCAGGTCTCCCTTCATAAGATCTCCTGCCAAAACTGTCACTTCACAGTAGTATGTTCTACCCAGATATTCCACCTGTACAATCGTCTTGCCTGGTTTTATGCCAACAATATATGCAAGCTGCCCATCATTCTGTGTAGTCAAACGAACTGTTGATGGATTTCCGTTCTTCCAGAGCGGCTGATCCACACCTGCGGTCTGTATATCAAAATACAACGTTGTTTGTTCGCCTTCCTGCAGAACGATCTGCGAATTTTCTAGCACATTGCCGGTTTGATCAGGAATGATTACTCCACCGGACGTTCCGGACGATGAGGTATCAGATTCACCATCTGTAATCGTAATACTGCCCGCCTCAATCATTGGATACGATGCACTACGGCTTTTCGTTACAACACTGGCAGAAGAACCGTCCGGTGTCGTCCGCACGCCGTAAATCGGAATAACATCGCCCGGCTGTACTGTGGATGACAGCTCCAGATGCAAATCACCCAATTTACTTCCATCATATACATATTGATTTTCCGGATCTACACTGACATAATTGAGCCATATCATATTGTTGTCTAAATAGTACTGTTCCCGCATGCCTAAATACTGTGTCTCCAGATTCAATGCCTGCACTGGCGTTGCCATACCGGCATCCCAACCCACACCAAAAGCGAGTGAAGAAAAGCCTATGTTTTTTTCGAGCGACAGCGTCATAGTAACTTCATAATCCATCAACTGCAATTTATGGTAATCCACTGTAATATCCGGAATTTTGACAATTGCTGCAGCATTTTTTTCATCTTCAGATACCACTGCAATCTCGCCGTCTGTAACCGCCAGCTTACCGGCATTACCCAGATATCCCACAATAGAAGGTTCCTCGCCCGTCAGACTCTTCGTCATCTGCGTCAGTGCAATGACATCCCCTTGTTCTACAGTATCCGAGATTTGGAATACCAGTGTACACAGAGAAGTACCCATATACGCTGTACCATTTCCTTGATAGCGGAAACTCAGCCACACACTGTTCATTGACTCTGTGGTAGTCATAATCAAATTTCTGGTATTATCCAGAATACAGTCTGTCAACCGCATTTTGGTCATGTTCCAAGTCAGACCAAACGCCATTTGCGAAAAGGAACTATCCGGTGTAATGCAGACCGGCACACGCAATTCATATCCGCCCTGCTCCAATTCTTCCAATGTCACTTCCAAACGAGGTAAGGAAATACTTCCTAGTGCAAATTGACTTGCTGTTTTATTCGATGCCACGTATACCTTTCCATCCTGGATAGAAAGCGTTCCTGCCATGCCCTGTATATTTTCTACATACGCCTCTTCGCCGGCGGCATTCTGCGTGCATCCAGTAAGAGAATAGGTTGTTCCCGGTTTTGCGGTCGCAGGCACCTGGAACTGCAATGTGCAGATATCCGACTTACGGTAAGTTTGTTCTGCCATCGCAGTAATCCAGCATATGCCATTCACAGTATCCCAGACTACATCAACGGTCAATCCATCCGGTATATTGTCTGCGATTCCTACTGGAGACATGCCAGCAGGATCCCATTTTACGCCAAATGCCATTTGATGAAATCCCGTATTAACAGGAGCACTGACCGGCACATCTATCACATAATCACGATCTTCCAGTTCCTGACCAGTTGTTGTCAATTCCGGAATCTTTACTTCTGCCTGCGGTGCTGCGCTGTCCACAATCTGAATGCCGCCGGATACAATATTCACCGCGTTACGACGAAGGCTTAGATCGCCGTACCATGCATTGTTGTGGTTATAGTCCTCATAGATACCGTCAATCTGAAAATAATCTCCTACCTGCACATCAGAATCGATTTGAAAAGTAACAGAACAAAGATCTGTACTCACACAACCCATTCCGACAAAGGAAATCCACAAAAACGTCTTATCGATTGCAAATGCAAACAACGGAATATCCGCATCTCCCGTACTGCGTGCACCCATTCCAGTCATACGAGTGGTGTCCCATGTAATGCCAAACTGCATAGTAACATAAGTCGGATTATCCGGCATTGTGATTGGCACGGTCACCATATAATTATTTTCGATCAGTTCATCCAATTCCACTTCGACCTGACCAACCTGAATGTCTTTTATATTATCTGTATAAATTGTAGTACTATCGCCGGCCATCGCTGTGCAAGGCCACACAACCATCACACAAGTAACAGCAATCATCCATGCAACAGCTGCTGCCGTCCATTTTTGTATCCATAATTTTGTACGCATGATGATCACTTTTCCCTTCTGCTGTAATTTTTTAATACAATTGCATTATCGATATTCGATATCTATATTATAGCACTATATCACTATAATTTCAACCATATGTTTAAAATTTTGTATGATTTACCAAAAACAATCATAAAATATTGGTAACTACTTTATATAAGCGCATAAGCATAAAAAGAATACAAGCAAGCACCGCTTATGCGAAACCAAATTGAAAAACCAAGAATCTGCTCAGATCGAAAATATGTGCGATTTTTCAAGCAAAACTTTGCTGCAAACAGATCCAAGATAGACAGACTGGTTTTGTTAAGGCAATACGGCACAATTCGAATGCGTAGATTGCGCAGCAATTTTTGTTTTAGATAGGAAAGTGACAACGAAGTAATACTTGAGGTATTGCAAGGAGGAACTTTTCTATATCAATCAAAAAGGCCAAGCTAGATACGTATTCAGACGAAGGAGGGAATTTTGCGGGTTTGTATTTAGTAAGTTGCTTTACTACATTCATGATAAATTAGCCCATATTATACGATATAATTTTTTCTTTTTCATTTCATGCATATTCGTTTCAAAAACGGGCATGCTGTTGTTGTACTCAATTGCAGCATGACCGCAACGCTTCAATCAGCCTTGCTTTGTAGCCACTGCATTGGGTATAATCTCAAAATATGGAGTATGCATTATGGATAGCAAAATGAAAAAGAAAAATACAAACATTAAGTGCTCTGTTACCCAGTGCAAGCACAACATGGTAACGGAAAATTACTGCGGATTGGATTGCATCTGTGTGGGCACGCATGAACAAAACCCCACTGTACCGGAATGCACCAACTGCGACTCTTTTGTGAAGCGCAGCGGTTCCTGCTGCTAAATTCCTTTCTTTTGGAATACAACGGTTTCTTGTGACGCTGTTTTCGACAGCGGATACAAATGATTGTTGAGCTTCATAAGAGGAAAGACAACGATGTCTTTCCTCTTGTACTTAATGAAAATATTGGAATCACCCGATATTGCACCTTATCGTCCTTTTTTTTCGTCAAATTAAACAAATTTTAAGGTGCATACAATGGCAAAACGGCAAAAAAAAGGAGAATCACTTGTATATCTCCGGATTTTTCGGTATAATAGAAATGTATCTAAAGTTCGAAGGAGGTAGATGATTCATGTATGATAAAACCATGACGTTTTCTGTCAATGATGAGAAAGAAATTGAGATGAAGAAAACGCTGATGCTTGTATATGATGCACTCACAAAAAAGGGATATAATCCTGTTAATCAAATCGTAGGCTATATCCTCTCCGAGGATCCCACCTACATAACAACGTACAATAATGCCAGAAGCCTCATTCGTCATATTGATCGGGATGAATTACTTCAGGCACTGGTAAAGTCTTATCTGAACGACTGATAAAGTGCAACAACAAAAGAACATTTGATTCGTGTTGCTGTATTTTTCTTTGCATTATTTTCACACGAGCATACACTCTGCGTACAAGCAGCAGGAATTTTGCTTGTTGTCTCTCCCTGTCGGCACTTTTGCTGTCGCAGGGAGTTTTTCATTTAAAAAAGGCAAATAACACAAATTTAACGACAGGGTTTTGTGCAGGTTTTATGGTTATTTTGTAAACACCATCGGAAATCCTACATTTCATCGAAAAAAGATTGACATTACGGTTACAAATGTGGTAAAATGGGCTTACGTGCAAAGAAAAAATTGCTTTCGATTTTTCCTAAAAATCGAAAATTTAGCTATGCATCATTTTTTTTGCTTTTGAAGGAGGATATTCTATGAAATTTTCTGATGGTCTGTGGCTTACCCAAAAGGGGTATACGGTCTCTTACGCTGTTCAAGCATATGACGTGACCACCACGAAGAATGCAATCCATGTGTTTGCAACCTCCAGTGCGATCTGGAACCGGGCAATGACCCTGGGCGGTGTAACTTTTGAAATCACCTATACCGCTATCGCTCCGGATGTGATCCGGGTGCAGATCTGCCACCACAAGGGCTGCCTAAAAAACAAACCGCAGTTCGACCTGCATATCCCACAGGATTATGTACCGGAGATTCACGAAGAAGAAGGTTTTGTTTCTATGACCGCCGGCAACACCACCATTAAAGTGAAAAAAGGCACGGACGGTTGGGATGTCTCCTACTTCCGCAATGGCAAGCGTATTGCAGGCGGCGGCTATCGTTCGACCTCTTATATTCAGGAAAATAAATTCCATCGAGATGCTCGACTGGCAATCCAAACCGATGACGAATTTTTTAATTATCCTCAGGATACACATTGCACCTACACAAGAGAACAGCTTACACTGGATGTGGGCGAATGCGTCTATGGTTTTGGAGAAAAATTCACACCATTTGTTAAGAACGGACAAACCGTTGAAATTTGGAACTCGGACGGCGGTACTTGCTCCGATCAAAGTTATAAGTCTATCCCCTTTTATATCACTTCCAATAAATATGGTGTTTTGGTCAACTCTGCTGACAAAGTTTCTTTTGAAGTAGCGTCCGATACCATCAACAAAGTTTCTTTCACCGTTCCAGGAGAAGAACTTGACTACTTCTTCATTGGCGGTGCATCTTTGGAAGAAGTTCTGATTAATTATACCAACCTGACCGGTAAGCCCGCTCTGCCTCCGGCAAAAACATTTGGGCTATGGCTCTCTACTTCCTTTACCACAACTTACGACGAAGAAACTGTTACTTCTTTCATCAATGGAATGGCAGAGCGGGATATCCCGCTGCAAATGTTCCACTTCGACTGTTTCTGGATGAAAGAATATCAGTGGACAGACTTTGAATGGGATCTCTCCCAGTTCCCGGATCCTAAGGCAATGCTCGGCAGACTGAAAGAACGCGGTTTAGGACTCTGTTGCTGGATTAATCCCTATATTTCACAAAAGTCCTGTCTCTTTGATGAAGGTATGGAAAAAGGCTACTTCATTAAAAACAAAGACGGCAGCGTATTCCAGACTGACCTGTGGCAGCCAGGCATGGCAATCGTAGACTTTACCAATCCAGAAGCTGCAAAATGGTTTGCTGCCGGTGTGCGTAAACTGTGCGAAATGGGTATTACAGCAATCAAAACCGACTTTGGTGAAAGAATTCCCACCAATGTGGTATATTATAACGGTGCTGATCCCATCCATATGCACAATTATTATACATATCTATATAACAAAACGGTCTTTGACGTACTGGAAGAATATTATGGCAAGGGACAAGCGTGCCTGTTTGCAAGAAGCGCAACTGTAGGCGGTCAAAAATTCCCGGTACACTGGGGCGGTGACTGTTCTGCTGAGTATACCTCTATGGCAGAAACCCTGCGCGGCGGACTGTCGCTGTGCTCTTCCGGCTTTGGCTACTTTAGTCATGATATTGGCGGCTTTGAGGCAACGGCTTCTCCGGATGTATACAAGCGCTGGTGCGCATTCGGTTTGATGTCAACCCACAGTCGTCTCCATGGCTCTACTTCATATCGTGTACCGTGGAACTTTGATGAAGAATCCTGCGATGTCCTGCGGTTCTTTACAAAACTCAAAGGCAGATTAATGCCCTATTTGTTCAGTCAGGCAGTCAAAACGTCATCCACCGGTGTGCCGATGATGCGACCAATGGTAATGGATTATACAGATGATATCGCCTGCCGCTATCTGGATCAGCAATATATGCTCGGTGACAATCTATTGTGTGCACCAGTATTCCGAGAAGATGGCGTCGCAAACTTCTATTTGCCGGAAGGAAAATGGTATGACATCATCACAGGAGAGACCATTGACGGCGGCAAATATATCTCTAAAACGTGTTCCTTTATGGAAATGCCTGTTCTTGCAAAAGCAAATTCGATTATCCCATTCGGCAGTTTCCAAAATCAGTTTGAATATGATTACCTGGATGGCACTGACTTTATGATCTGCAATCTGGAAGATGGAAAAAGCGCTTGCGTAACCATTTATAACACTACAGCCACACCAATAATGACTTTGAACGCAACACGCAGCGGTAACAAAATCACTGTGACAGCAGACAGCACAGACAAAACTTTTACCGTCTCTGTGGCAGGCACAGACAAAAAGATCACAATGCAGGGCAACAACGGCGAAATCACACTGGATTAACCACCAACAAAAAAGTTCGTATTGTTTAGATTAAATCCAAAAGGAGGCTGCGGCAATGCCAAAATCAAAAGATGGTATTACATACCTCTGGACCGACAAGAAACGAACACTGTTCGGCTTGCCGCTGTCCTTTACCCGATATTATTTGACAGATACCCGGCTGATCACCCGTATCGGTTTTCTCACCATCTCGGAAGATGAACTGGATATCTACCGAATTACAGACAAAAAAATGAAACTTCCTCTTTTTCAGCGCATGTTCGGCTGCGGCACCATCATTTTGTACAGCAAAGATGTAGATACCCCCGAAAAGGAAATCCATGCTGTAAAGAATCCACGGGAAGTATCGGATCTCATCACCGCACTGATCAATGAACAACGGGATTGCTTTGGAATACGGGGAAAAGATATGGTCGGTCCGTCCGGTTTTGCGTCGGATGTGTGGGACAACGAATCCAATTGAAGACTTTGATACAGGCGATTCCCCCACGCCACTCATCAAAAGAGAAAAGGAGGTCCTGAACATGCTCTCTTTTATCACGGAAAAGCAGTCCTCATGGGAAAAGCTACAGGCAGAAAAACGCCCGATCTTTATCTATGGGATGGGCGATGGTGCAGAAAAGATTATGCGTGTATTTCGGGAAAAGTCCATTCCGCTTGCTGGCATTTTTGCAAGCGATGATTTTGTACGAGGGCATTCTTTTGCAGGCTACAAAGTACGAAAACTTTCCGAAATTGAAGAACAAGTCGAAGATTTTGTCGTAGTCTTGGCATTTGCTGCCGGATATCAATCCCTTGTGGACAAAATTGTTGATCTCAATCAGCGACATACTTTAATTGTTCCCGATGTTCCAGTCGCAGGCGGCGGACTTTTTACCTACGATTACTGTTTAGAACATGCAAAAGAAATTGAAGAAGTATATGATATGCTGGCTGATGATGAATCCCGAACTGTGTATGCCAATATCATTAATTTTCGCATCAGTGGCAATATCCGCTATCTCATGGATGTCACTACGCCAAAAGCAGACATTTACCGTAAGATCATTCGACTCACTCCTAATGAGATCTATGTGGATTTGGGCGCATACAACGGAGATACCATACAAGAAGTCCTTCAGTATACCCGCGGAAAATTTATTCGTATTTATGCCGTCGAACCGGATCGAAAAAATTTCAAAAAACTCAACAAAGTCTTAGACGGTATGCATGCTGTTTATTCCTTTCATGCGGTAGCATGGTGCGTTGACACCACGGTACCTTTTGCTACAAAAGCTGGCAGACAGTCTGCTGTCTCCGCCTATGGACAACAAATGGACGCTCGTTCAGTTGACAACATTCTACAGGGAAAGCCTGCCACTTTGATTAAAATGGACGTGGAAGGCTGTGAACGGGAAGCACTCTGGGGAGCATCACAGACAATTGCTCATTATTCCCCAAAACTGATGGTTTCACTATATCATCGCAATGAAGATATCTTTGCACTTCCACTGCTGATTCATCGGCTCAACCCCAATTATGACTTATATATTCGGCACCAACTCTATATTCCGGCTTGGGAAACCAACCTTTATGCGGTTCCCTCAAAGCATTAATGCAAACAGAATTAGTACCTATCCACATAGAATGGAATATGCGCAAACAAAAGCACACACAAAGTACATTGAAAATGCACTTTTGTGTGTGTTTTTTATATTAGACTTGTTAGCGCTGTAAACGCTTTTACCAAAAGCGGCATCGTTGCCATAGAAAACAAGGTGGTTACAGCAAAAATATGTGAAGCATAGAAATCATTCATTCCGTGTTTCTGACACTGCAAAGTACACATCGCCGCCGAAGGTGCTGCCATGAGCACCAGCACAACAGTACGTACCTCTATCGGAATCCAAACAACAGGCAAAAACAGCACTGCCAAAATCGCTGGCAATATAAGAAGCTTTACTGCACTCACGTAATATACTCGCGGATTTTTTAATGCTCCCAACAAATTCGCCTGTGCTACGCTGATACCCGATGCAATCATCGCCAGTGGTGTGTTTAAGTCAGAGACATATTGGAATGTCTGCCCCAACATCTCCGGCATAGGAATTTGAAAGAAAAACAACAGCAATCCAATTACAATACCTATCATGGTAGGGGAACACAGCTTTTTTACCAGTGCCTTCTTATCGTGCTGTCCCGTCAACATCATAATACCATGTGTCCACGCAAAACAAAAGAATATGGACAAAAATGCCGATGCGTAAAATACTCCTACATTTCCAAGCAATGCGCTTGCCAGCGGTATCCCCATGAATCCACAGTTGCTGTAAATCGCTGAAAATCGCTCAATCTCCTCTTCACGCCCCGGCTTTTGACGAATCAGCAGCCTTGCTCCGAAGATGCATATGCCATACGATATTGCTGCCAGCAAAAACGTCCAAAGCATATTAACTACGAGCTTCGTTTCATATTCTACCTCGGCATAGGCATTCACTACAAGCACCGGTGTGACAATTTCCAGTACAAAATTGGAAAATTGTCTGCCGCCTACTTTGTCTACTACTTTGGTTTTATATGCGATGATTCCCACTAAATTCAACAACAACAGTATAACTGCCTGTTTTAATATTATCCATGCCACTTTCCTACACCTCTGCTATCGGAACATTGCGGTATCTTTCACCGACAACGGCTCCGATACCCTCGTTGTGCAAAAACACTTGGTCATCCCACGACAAATCATGCGCATTGCACCCTTAAAAATGGGTGGAATTCGGCGTTTTTCCGTTTCCACCCATTGTAGTATACCACATATTTCTTACGCTACTATTTTGATTGTATGAATATCGGCTGAACTTGTGTGTGATGCAGTGCTGCCTCCACTGTTTCGGGCAGTTTTGTAAAATCCGCCACCAGCGACGCCGGTTTTTCCGTGGGAGCATCCTGACGCAACGGCACAAAGTAATAATGCTTGGTATTCATTAACAATCCCAAATTTTTGGCAGATGCCCGCAGAGCATCATTTGTTGCTACTGCCAGAACAATTGGCTTTTGACGGCGTAACATGGATTTTACTGCCATGGCTGCCGTGGTATCCGTAATGCCCGCTGCCAGTTTTGCAGCCGTATTTGCAGTACATGGCGCAACCACTAGAATATCCAGCATATCCTTAGGCCCCAGTGGTTCCGTCTCCACAATTGACAAAAGTGCGGATTTATCGCAGATATTTTCCAATTCCTGTACCCGCTCTTTTGCCTTTCCAAACCGTGTATCAAACGCAGCCGCGTGTTCTGAAAATATTGGTGTCAGATCCGCACCCATTTCCCGCAGTTTTTTTGCTTGCGCAAATGCTGCCGAAAAGGTGCAAAACGAACCGGTCACCACAAATCCGATTCGCTTACCCTTCAGATCGTTCATGGGCGAGTCCCCTCTCTTCGAGAATATGACAAATTGTCTCAGCAATGATCTCGCCTGCTGTTTTGGGTGCAACCTTCCCGGGTATATCGATGTGGTGTTGTCACCTCACATACGCATTTACCGCATTTGAATTTGGATCTCTGAAGGATAAAGCCGCACTTCTTCTAACAACATACCCGCTGTCTGACGACGAACCGACAGCGGTGCTTTCTTCCACCAGCTGTCCCAATCAAACAACGACACATCACGCTCCTGCCGCATTTGCTTTACTCGAAGTGTTGTCTCCTTTTCCTTTTTTTCCTTTACAAGTCGTTCTAATTCTGCCTGGATCACATCCTTTGACACGTTTGCGCTTGACAATGCCCCTAGCAAGGTGTGTATGCGCTGTTCCAAATCACCAAGTGCAATGGCGTCTTTCTGAGAAATTGTTTCAGCATCTTCTCCCCCAGTTTCAAATGCTAACAATTCCATGCATCGTTTTCGCAGCACACCAGCTACACATGACTCTACTCTGTGTGTCTGTACGGCGCCGATACCGGTACAAATGCCTAGCCGTTTTCCACGGCAAACGAAGTAGGTGTACATCGCTCCTTTTCCATTGTTTCGAGCGTAACATCGGGTACCACAGAGACCGCATGTCACCAATCCCTGTATCCATGAACAAGAGCCTGTACCCCGGTTACAAGCACCGCCACGCCAATCAAGCCGTTCCTGCACCGCCAGCCACAATGATGCATCGATGATACCTAAATGGCGCCCAGCCGTCACATGCTCTCCTTCCCAATGCGAAAACTTAAGACCTTGGCGCTGATGGGGATCACCATACACCACATATCCATTATTATGGCAATACCATTCTGTTGGATGCTCCAGCACAGCGCCCTTTTTTTGCAGAAATTGTACTACACTATAATTTCCACGTACGTAAACTGGATTTCGCAAAATTCGCAGTACACCGGCATTTGACCAATGGTGTCCTGTTCGAGTATTTTTTCCTTGTCGGTTTATGCTCTGCACAATTTGCTCCACATTCCAACCTTTTACACCGTATGCAAGATAAATTGCCACTACATTTTCCCGCTCTGCCTCTTCCGTCACAAGATCATGTCCTGTCTCATTATATCGGTATCCATACGGTGCAATCCCACCCAGCGGCATCTGACGTTTGGCTCTGGCATAATAGTTATCCTTAACGCGTGCAGCTATTGTTTTTTGTTCCATTTCGGCAAACATCATTAGCAGATGAAGCAATATGCCGCCGGTTTCCGTTTGTGTATCAAATCGCTCCTGCACAGAATACAGAGTAACACCTTTTTTTCGAAATAAACGCATCATTGCTGCAAAATCGCATAATGAACGAGAAATCCGATCCAGTTTATAAACATATACTTCTTGGATTTTTCCCGATCGAATCTGCTCCATCATTTGTTGAAAAGCGGGTCGCGCAGTGGTAGTACCGCTAAATCCGCTATCCTTCCATACGGTCACCGCATCATTTTCCCGACAAATGCGTTTACACTGCTGTATTTGCATTTCAATTGAAATTGAATCAATTTTTTCTACTGATTGCCTTGCATATATTGCCTGCATAATCTCACCTCAATGCAGTATATGCGATATACTGCATCGGACGACCCTGCAAATCTGTATTTGCAAAAAAGAGGCATCCCCACCAAGGTAAGGATGCCTCTTTTTCATTAGTAATTATTCAGTTGCGTGATCTATCGCTGTTTATCACAGCAATATCTCTTACTTTCTCTTCTTAGCAACCAGAGCTACGCCACCGATTACTGCAACAGCAACTGCAACACCTGCTACCGGCAGAGCATCGCCAGTCTTCGGAGAAGATGTGGACTTAGCCGGAGCCTTTGTAGTTGTAGTCGGAGTAGCTGTCGGAGTTGAAGTTGTAGTTGTAGTTACAGGTTCCGTCGGAGGTTCAGTTGTCGGCTCAGTCGGATCTTCAGTAATTGTAATTGTACCGTTAGAACCTACAACATCATATGATGTATCAATAGTCATGTTTGCATACTGAGCATCGTTGCCAACTTTGCTAACTGTATCAACCTGTACAGCATAAACATCACCAGGCTGTGCAGTTTCCGGAACAGTTACAGTGATAGTACCCAGTGCACCAGCCGGAGTTGCAGAAGCACCAGCCATACCTACCCAGCAACCTTCGCCGTCAGCATATTTTGCAGCTGCCCACATTGCTGCAACTGTACCTTTACAGTCAACGTAGGTCAGACCATCCAGAAGAGACATACCAAAACCAGCGTTTGTTACATCTTCGCTACCAGAAATTATCAAAGTAACTTCATAATTAGCAGCTTCCAGTTCACTCATAGTCAATGTAGCACTAGATACAGAAACTGTAGCACTTGCAGCGCTTACCGGAGCAGCCATTACAGCAGCGGAAGCAGCAACTACAGCAGCAGCAGACAAAGCTGCCATTGTCTTTTTCAATGTAGTCTTCATTTTTCTATTTCCTTTCACTAAATAAATTTATTTGATATGTTTGCGCTGTAATATGCACCTTACAGCGCATCCATATTCTACCTATAATTGTTTGCTTTGATATCTTACTCAGAATCGTTATTTAAAATATCATCCCAAGTTATATCGGTATCGCCAGCGTTGATAGCTGCATACAATGCCAGCTGATAATATGCATCATATGTATCAACCGTTGCACCTTCACTGTCCACGCCCAGCTTTGATTCTGTATCGATATCACTTACATAATAAAGTAATTTTGTCAAAAGTACATTGTCACCAGTATCAGCAGCAAAAGTCGGTGTTGTATCAGTTCCCGCATTTGCCTCTGCGTAATACTGCAATACATCATATGCATCAAAAGTATCTACGGCACCATCCAGGTTTGTATCACCCTTCATTGCAACTGCTACAGTTGCTTTTGTATCAATTACAACATCAGGATTTGCGGTATAAACTAAGCCAACTTCACCCATAAAGTAAACATTACCAGCACCTGCTTCCGAGTCTACTGTTGCATAAACTTCAGCCGGTGTTTGTGCAAATGCCAGTGCGGATACATCAACTGTCTGCTCAGTACCGTCATTCAATGTGAGAACAACAGATGCAATCAAATCAGCCGGATCAAACGATGCTTCATCCGAGAAATATACGCCATTTGATGCACTTGCATCCAACAATTCTACAGAAATGGATTCTACATCTACCGGCAACGTTGTTGTCTCTGATGTGGTTGTTGAGCCATCATCTGTACTTGTTGTAGATCCAGTCGTAGTTGTTGAGCCATCATCTGTACTTGTTGTAGAGCCAGTCGTAGTTGTTGAACTATCATCTGTACTTGTTGTCGATGCAGTTGTAGTTGTTGTTGAACCGTCATCTGTGCTTGTTGTGGTTACTGTAGCCTTGTCCTTCAAAGAAACAGTAACATCACGTGTCACATCAAAGGTTGCAGCACCAGCCATGCTTACATCAATCTTTACGATCTTTTCTGTCTCTACTGATTCTACTTCCTTTTCACCGCCGAACAATTCAGCTACCTGTGCTTCAACATAAGCCTCTACTCTGCTGTACTGTGCGTCATCAACACGGAATTCAATTGTATAATCGCCGTTTACTGCACTTGCTTTAAAGTCACCAGCATCACCGCTTGTCAGCATTTTTGCCACATCAGCAGCTGTAACACCAATTTGTACATTTACACCGGCTTCTGTCAAGCTATTATTAGCAGATGTAATGGCGTTGTTAAATACTGCACCATATTTTTCAACCATACCATCTACTGTTGTTGGCATAGTACCAGCCGACTGAATGCCATGCTTTTCCATGTACTGTACCAGCATTGCAACAGCGTCATCTGCTGTCTTGAATTCCTTCACGCCATTGGTTGTCAGATTTTTAAAATACGCATATTTATCTTCGAAAATCTGAATTTTATTTTTCAGGTTCGAAATTACAGATTCCAGTTGTTCCAGATCACTCTGAATGTTAAAGGACGGATCTGCCAAAACTTCTTCCTTTGTAATACCATATTCGTCTGCCAGTTCCTGTGCCTTTTCATCTACTGCCTTCAGAATCTGATCAGACAGACTGGTATAAACCTTGTCCAAATATTTACTCAGTGTGCCGATCGTGTAGGTTTCGCCAGCGGCAGTGATCGTCATTGATGTTGTTACTGACTTGCTTGCCGCAAAATCAGTTGTGATAACTGCTTCATACGCTACATCTTTCAGAACGGATGTATCAATTTCATTTTCATAACCCAGTTCTTCCAGCTTTTCCTGCAAATCCGGACCCAGATAAGCGGACATATCTGCCGTACCTTGAATTGTAACAACGCCATCCTTCATAGTAGCGGTTGGATTTCCAGATGCTGCTACAATATCCTTCAGCAAATTTACATAATAATTCGGAGAATTCAGACCATCAAGAATTGTCTTGATATCGAAATTCACAGCTTCTGCGTTTACTGTTCCCAATCTTTCTGCCAGTACAGTATTCCAGTCAGATTCCTGTGTAAAGGTAATAACCGAGCTAGAATCGTCTGCATCCATGGGAAAACCTGTTTCCGGTTCTACCATCAACATGTTGTCCATCGAAATGGTATACGTCTGCTGTGTTTCTGCCGCATTAACAGAAACAGAAAGAACCTGACCCAGCGCAACCGGAATTGCTACAGCTGCCGCAATGAGTCGCTGAAATGTCTTCTTCATTGTTCCTTACCTCTCTTTTCATATTTTCATTGCCGCCCGCTTGAATACTCTCATTCAATCCCCACAGGTATCCTCCTCAGACCGCTATTCCTAAAGGTGTTTCTTCGGCAATGGTTTGCTTATTTACCTATTGAAAATAGGCGTCATAAACAATTTACAAATGTATTTTAACATATTATTTCGTGCATGTCAAGCCTCTTCCCCTATTTTTTTTAAAATTCTTAGCTTAATATTTTCTCCATTTTTGTAGCATTTTCACAATTATGTCCGGTTTTTCCGTTATTTACAGTAATATTGCCCTTTTTTCCGTTATTTTTCCTATGGCAACACCACACCATTGGCGGCAGGGACAATGCCCACACAACAGAAATTCCGCGGGATTTTGCCGCTGCAAAGTCCACACCACCGGGTTTTGATGCCAAATCTATGATCAGCACATCTTCCGGCAAATGCTCTAATACTGCCTCATTGATTACCATTTTGGGGACGGTATTCATCACGACCTGCATCTTAGGCGCCAGTGTTTCCAGCATCTCCATCGGATATGCCGCATATCCCAACATCGCAGCAAATGCCCTGGTCTCACATCGTCTCGCACACACGTACACCTTTGTGCCCAGACCAGTCAAACGTGATGCCAGCGCCATGCCAATGCGTCCGCCCCCTGTCACCAGTACATTGGCTCCATACAGTGTGCAGGGAAGTTGTTCCATTGCAATCTGAATGGCGCCCTCTGCCGTTGGAACGGCATTCCCCAGACAAAATTCTTCCCGTTCAAGATAATCTACCGGCTCGACGCCGGCTGACTGGCATGCCGCTTGCAAGGTATCGCTGCATCTCCCGCAAAACAATACGGCACCCGGCGCTGCATGCTGCAGCAGCATCTGCACTGAAAGCGCCTCTCCACCGTCGGATACCGGCACTTCCATGGGTGTTCCCACCGGCATTACCGGTAGAACCAATGCATCATACTTTACGGTATGGGGGAATGTCTCTTCGCATATGGAACATACTGACGACTGTACATCCGACTTGGAAAGTCCGATTGTGTCCACCTGCCATGGCAGCAACGCCGCCAATTTTTCCGCCGCATACAGCTGCCTTTTATCGCCTCCTGCGACCAATATTTTCCGATTTGTCTCCATTGTCTCCTGCCTCCGCTTCTGCCTTCCGGCTCACCGTTGCACCGATTGCAGACGAAAACAGTGCCGCACAGCACCGATTTCCGAACATTCGCCCGATATGCCGTGCGGTACTATCTGCATTCGGGGACACCTTTTTCACACAGAAAAGTATGGTTTTCATCAATTGTCTTAGGCTTACGCCATCGATCAGATGTCCCCTATCTCATCCTATGCAAAAGCGCAAATGGGTGTGCGACAATGGGGATATACATTTATATTATTATATAGCATTCCATTTTTTGCAGCATGAAAAACACCCGGCAGGAAATACTGCCGGGTGTTTTTCAAAAAATAAGGAGAATGTATGAAAAAAACAAGATATCAAATTAATTTTCCGGCACACGGTCTAAAGATGCAGGAAACAGCAATTATTGCTTAGCCGTTGCCTGTACTTCTTCCAGTGTGACATCGACGGTCATTTCCGATCCGCTGCGGACAACGGTCAATGTAATCGTATCCCCAGCTTTATATTCATTTTTGATATTGTTCAATTCTTCTGTTGTAGAAATCTTCTGATCCTGAATGGCAGTAATCACATCTCCCGGCTGCAAACCGGCTGCATCTGCCGATCCTCCTTCAGTGACACTGACAACATAAGCGCCTACCGGAATGTGATATGCCTGTGAAACTGCTTCAGTTACATCCTGACAGGTAATACCCAACTGCGGACGACCTGTGACATAACCATAATTAATTAAATCATCAATAATTACCTGCGCCTCGGACATCGGGATTGCAAATCCAATTCCTTCAATGGTAGCCTCACCGGAATATGTGGAGGACATCTTTGCAGAGTTGATGCCAATTACCTGACCTGCACTGTTGATCAACGGACCACCGGAATTCCCATTATTAATTGCCGTATCGGTCTGGATCAACGTCATTGCATTATCGTTGATGGTAACTTTACGATTCAACGCAGAAATAATACCGCATGTAACCGTGTTTTGGAATTCCAGTCCGAGCGGGTTACCAATTGCAACCACCATTTCGCCGACTCTGCAAGAGGAACTATCACCAAATTCAGCAGGAGTAAGTCCTTCTGCATCCACCTTCAACACTGCAATATCTGCTTCCTGGTCATATGCCACAATTCTTGCAGCATATGTGGTTTCTTGATCTGACATCTGCACCTGAATTGCACTTGCCTCGCCATATCCATACTCATCATCATAAATGACGTGAGCATTGGTAATGATATAGCCATCTTCTGACATAATGATTCCTGTACCGACACCGGTCACCTCCTGGTTGCCGGTATTTTGATTACCAAAACCGAAAAAGCCACCATATATATTGCCGGTATCGCCGCTCGTCACTGTAAAGGTTGCCTGCACACCTACAACAGATGGCGTCACCTTATCCACAATATCACTGACCGACATCGCATTGCTGCCTGCTGCCAGTTCGATCCAACTTTCTTCTTTTTTTGACGAATTGCTGTTTGCTGCGGTATCATTTTCTTCCGCTGTATTTTTGTCTGCTTCTGTCACAACCGAAGAGCTTCCGCTATCCGAATTCGACACAGTACGCACGGCATCATACACACCGATCGATGCTCCGGAAACAATTACCATTGCACAAACAAAAGCAACCACTTTCAATCCAGTATGTTTTTTCTTTGGCTTTTGACCGGAATCTCCAGGTGTTGTCCCATTTGGATTCGAATAATAGTTGACATAGGTATATTCATTTGCACTGCCGGCAGTTGATCTTGTACCGGTCGGCGGTGTTGTCTGCTGTGCACCACTCTGTGTCTGTCCAGTCTGGCTGCCAATCGCCTCATCCTGATGCGGATTGGTATTACGATAATATCCATCCTGATATGCATGCGGATTGCGATTCCCTGGTGTACCTTCTGTTCCATTGTTTACGCCGGGTGTTCCGTTCCAGTTAGTTTGATTTTTGTTTTCCATATCAGCCATAATGATCTTCCTTTCTATATGCATCACACCAAGAAAAGGGAGATGTATGACCCTTTTTGGAGATGTGCTATTTGGTTTCTGTTTTGCTTCTGTGATTATAATTATACGCTATTTTGTGATAATCATATGATAATCGATGGAAAAAAAAATAAAATGCCTCACACAAACCAATCATACTGCCGATAGCATATGATAACACCGACAATGCGGAAGAGCAATACGCTTTTATAAGTAAAATCCCAAAAGACAAAATGACTTTTTAATAAAAAAACAAGTAAAACTATGTTTAAAATTTTCCGCATAAGACATAAATTGTATATTCCTATATGCATCATTTATCTCATAAAGCACCCTTTGGGGGATGGAGTACCTATCAATCATAACAAAATGATGATAGACTCTTCTCAACCAAAAAATGTAAAAACAAAGGCAACACCGCACAATATTTATGCGATATTGCCTTTTTATCTAACTTTTAGGATCTGCCATGTTGCTTCAGGAATTCACCCAGATCGATATCCTGTCCGGCAGATACCGAAGCATAGTACAACAGCTGATAAAATGCATCCATTGTATCTTCGCTGCCGTTACCATCTGCATCCGCACAATTTCGCTGTACCGGTCCCATTGATGTGCCGGAACCAGCAGATACACTCGCATATTCGTTTAGCACAATGTATGCATCGATCGTATCTACTGCACTATCTCCGTTCACATCACATACCGTATAGTTAGCCGGTACAGCAGCACCTGCCGTTTTTATTACAGCATCCAGCGATGCACGACTCGAGGCGATTTCCGATGCCATACCCGTGCTGTCATAACCTGCCGCGATCACTGACCCATTTCCGTTCTGCAGCAATGCACTGGAATTCACAGCGGCAGACGCCAACAATACTTGTCCTACCGGCGTGAATGTCATATCCAGATTGCGAATATTGCTGAATGTAAAGCCCAGCGCTTTTTCTCCCTCTGCTCCAACATATGGCGTATAAAAATCAGCTACCGAAACGCCGGGAATTTCCGCAATGTATTGATTAATTCCCTTGTCCACCGTCATGCCGTGTGAACTGATTGAGGGTGTCACGGTGCCGCCTTGTAAACATGCATCCATGTAAGTGTAAAGCTGAATTACCAGGTTCCGACGGTTCTGAGAGGTATTCAGCTGCGGAAAGTCTATGCCCAACGGATTGTTGACAGACTGTACCACTAGATTCGCACTGCTGTTTTGCCTGCGAATGGTACGAACAATCTCCGGGATTTTCTGCCCAATCTCTGCAGCCGTCTGGGGCAGTTCCTTGCATATTTCCTGATCTGCCTTATTCAGCAGCGTCAGATCTGTCGGCACATTTTGCGCCACCTCGTCGAGCGTACTATACTGTGTTACATCAACATAAGCGTTGTTGCCATACCAAATCGGATAAACCAGATCATTGACACCAATAGACAATAAAATCACATCTGCCTGCGCAACATCCTGCCGCATGTCAGCATCTGTCTCTAACTTGCTTAACAGATCATCCATTGTCTCACCCACACAGGCATAATTCACAGCTGTGCCTCCAAAATATTCTGCCACATACTCTGCAGCTGTCGTAGTACCATCTACCGAAGCTAGGACATCATCACCCAGTGCCACCACCTTTACTGGATCAGGCGTCAAATCATCAGCCGCCAACGCCCCACTTGGTACTGCTGCTATCATTGTCATCGCCGCAACGGCTGCCAGCAGCTTCTGTAATCGTAATTTTTTCATATGCTTTTTCCTTTCATGCGTTTTTGGAATATCCCTGCGGCAAAATCACAGGAACGCTTTGTGTTCCTCAAAACTTTTGCAGCGGTCAGTCGGGAAGATGGTGTTCATCCAATTCTCTTGACGAACGTCACAGACCTTTTGAGATACTCTTTGGTATATTCCTTTTCCTATCGGACACAGTTGTGCTTCTCCCCTCACAGTATTGTCCATTGGATACTTCTAAAAACATTTGCTGCATGTCAAAACAACCATGTTTTTTATATATCCCACTGTCATTATAGCCTGTAACCAATCCCCTTGTCAACCCGCAAAATATTTACAATTTCATGAATATTTCCAAAGCATATCCCTGCATTGGTCAAAAAAGCGAAACCGTGCCTACTCACAAAAGAATAGACACGGTTTCAGTAAAGCAATGAGAAAAAGAGAGATAACTGCAAAAGTTTAAAATTGCAATTGTATCGTCGCAGGACGTCCTTTCACATATGCAATTCCCTTTGTGAAAACACTGTCCTACTTCTGTATACATTGTATCATATTTTAGATGCTTTGTCAACACCCTTCTTTCCATTTTTTTCAAAATCAAACAAATGATTTTTTCATGCAGACGAAAATGCACTTACACAATAAAATAAAATTTCTAATCCCCATTGGTTATCAAAAAGGCCGCTGCACCAATCGATGCAGCAACCTTTTTGAAAAAATATTGTTGTGTCTTAACCAACCAAACCAGAACGCTCAATACCTTCTGTAAAATATTTTTGCAGAAAGATATACATCACGAGAATGGGCAATATTGCTATTAGACAACCAGCCTCCATCCAAACAATCTGTTCTCTGGGGCTAACATCCGCATTATTAAACAACTGCTGCGAAAGCAGTGTACTCAAATTTTGCAGCATCAATGCAATGGTCTGGTTCTTGGTAAAAAATGTGGAGCTGACATAATAGTCATTCCAGTACCATACAACAGAAAACAGAAATACCGTCAAAAACGAAGATGAAGCGTTGGGAACCATAACCCGAATAAAAGTCTTCAGCGGTCCGCAGCCATCCAAATATGCCGCATCTTCCAACTCCTTTGGCAGCCCCTTGAAAAACTGACGAAAGATAAAAATCATCAATCCTGCACGGATGCCATTGCACATTGCTGCCGGCAAATACATACAAAGTTTAGAATTAATGAGATTGACCTCCAGTCCAAACAGCCCAAAATGCCGGAACAGCATATACTGCGGAATAGAGATGATCTGTGACGGCACCAAAATCATCATAATTACGATGCCGAAAAGCAGCGCCTTTCCCTTAAACTTAAATCGAGCAAATCCATAACCTGCCAGCGCACAGGATGCTACCTGTACAAGTGAACAGCCCACATTCAACACCAGTGTCGTAATCAGCGTATTTTTGATATCCATAACCTCTGCCGTCTGCTTGATGACATCCATCGTCAGATGACGGGGAATCCACATAACAGTGGGATCACTCATATCTGCTGGATCACGGAATGCACAACTGATCATATAAATCAATGGATACAGAATTACGAAGCACAAACCAAACAAGATAAAAAAACGGAAAAACGGCCAAACCAGTTCAAAGATACGTTTTCTTCGCATATAGGCGATCTCCGACTTGTTCATATTTTTCATGCGGATCTTTTTTGCCTCCCGCTTGCTCATGCCGTTGCCGACCTCTGCGTCGTTTTTGGGGGACGCCAGCGGCGTGCCTGTTACTTGTTCCATATACTGACGCCTCCTTTATTCTACTTCGTAATAGACAAATTTATTGATGATCGCCGTGATGATACCCACTGCCACAAGCACAATCGCAAAGTAAATCCATGCCATTGCCGATGCAGGACCATACTGCCAGTCCTTTTGCAAATCCAAAATTCGTCCCATTACCACATTATTCGGATCTGTAAAGGAGTCAATCACGGTAAAAATAAAACATGCCAAAATCATTGGACTAACATAGGGCAGCGTGATTTTCCAAAAATATTCCCAAGCAGTAGCACCTTCCATCTGTGCCGCTTCCTTTGCAGAAACCGGAATGTTCTGCAGTGCCGCCAAAAAAATTAGAATTTGTATGCCAGAGTTCCAAACAATACCAAATATATTATCCGACACCGTTTCGATCGTGGTCTGCATACTGTCCGATATACCGTATATGCCTAAAAATTCCATTAACTCGCCCAGCAAATCCGTCGAGAACATCGTGGAAAACTGGCTGGCGTCACTGTTGCCGGTGCTCTGCAGATTACCATTGATGATGTTGTAAACAGGACCTGTTGCGATGATAACCGGAAGAAAGAATACGGCACGAGAAAAGGTTCTTCCCTTGAATTTTTGATTCAGAATCACTGCCACAAACAGAGAAAATACCAGAATCAGCGGTGTTTTCCAAGCGGTATCCTTTAGTACGGTAACCAAATACTGACGGTAATTTGGGTCTACATTAAATGCATAGTTATAGTTATCCATGCCGACCCATCCACCTGACATACCACCGGTATCCGGCGTAATATTCTGGAACGAATAGAGCAGTGATTCCACGACCGGGATCAAAAAGAAGATGACGGCGCCCACGAACCACAATGCAATAAAGCCGTAGCCATACATGCTCTTTCTTTTTTCATATGCCATTTTCATGCTTCATCCCAGCTCCCTTCCTCAACATAATCCGCAAGTACATATTCTGTGCCATCTACCGTCACCGTCTGTGCCGCTAGATCGGTCACCACTTCGATACCGTTTGCGTAAGTAGTTGTGATTCTATCACCGTCTCTCTCATAGCCAGAAATGGTCTGATCACCCAATCCGCCGAGTACTGCTTTGGCAAACTGATACCCCTGTGCCGCAGCATCGACCCAATTTTCGGCACTTGCATAATAGTACATATCGAAAGCAGTATCCTTTAGCACACTGGTTTCTTCTCCGATCATGTCGTAATGAAGACTGCTTCCTGTCGCAATAGACATCAGCAATGCATCTTCGGGATCTGCCGCACCATTGACTGCACTTCCCGCGTACGGTTTCAGCCCGTGCATCACAATTTGATAGAAGGGAATATCCGCATCAAATACGTCAAATCCACTGGACTGGAGCGGCACATCATTGATCTCGCTAACATAAGGCAGTGCATAGGCGTTTGCTCCATCTGCCAGCATGTCCAAAGAACCATCGATAATTTCTTGATAGGACTCCTTTAGAAGTTCCTGTGCCTTATCACGAGAAATATTCTTTTTGCCGTAATCTCCGTACAATGCCGAAGTCATACTGCCGATCGAAACACGTGTCAGCCCATTTTTCGTATAATTTTCTGTCAATTCCCCATATATATCTGTAAATGTCTCCGGGGACAGTAATGAAAGGGGTTTTTCGTTCTTGCTCTGGGTACCATATGCCAAGTTATAATCATAGATCCGTGCATATGAACCTGAAATACGCACTGTGGTATCGGTAAAAGTATAGTACCCATTACCGCTCACGAAAGTTTGATTATCAACTGCAGGATAAATGGCAATATTTCGGCTTTCCGCAAAGTCTAGAAGCGACTTCCAATCGCTGTTGCCTCCAAGACAGCCTGCTGGCTTTGCCTGATTATCCACCTTATTAGAAATACCGGCGTTTGTCCAATTTTCATACTGCACCCGAATGTTTTCTGCGCCGGCCTCAGTGAGATCATCGAGAATTTCTTCTGCCTGTGCAAAGCTAGTGAGTGCCGTTTTCAGCTTGATGGGGATCCCCAGAATCGACTTTTCCTTTTTTGTACCCCCAATCAAATCCAGATACAAACCAGGGTCGGCACTTGTCACGGTATTTTCCACATTTTCTTCTTCGATCAGATAGTTCCGGTATGCCTCTGCCACGTCGACAAAATCAGGTTCCTCATCGGTATCCAGCGGATAATACCGTACCGCCAGTACATCCGTCTTCATATCGCCGTCTTCAAACATTGTCAATGCGGTTGACTCATCACCGGACATATAGTAAGTATCCGAATCTCTGACGACAAAGTCAAAACCACACACATTATAGCTACTCTTAGACTGTTTGCTGACACTTGCTGTCAGTTTGGCATTGGAGTCTCCTTCCGTGCAAACCACCATCATGGCGTTATCACCGTTGACAATACCGTACATCGGCAAATAGACATTTTCTGTTACTGCCGGTTCCTGCTGGGGTACTGCTGTCACATCCGAACCATACACATAGCCTGTATAACTCTTAGCATCAGTCTTTCCGTTATTGAATCGGATCAATGCACCGCTGCCGTCAGGTATAACAAAATAACCCGTATCATTCGACGACGCCGCACCAAAACTGCTCATGATAGACAAGGACGTGGTAAGCTTTCCAGTCGCAGAAGTATCCTCTTCTTCGATGTCTTCGGTTTCTATCCTCGCTTCCAAACAATCCTCCATCAACGTATACGTCACCGGAACAGTTATGCCTGCCTTGGAAAACGCATAAGTAATCTGAATACCATCGGTGATATCATCCACCGCAATCTTTGCATCTCCCATGGAACGCATATTCGTTGTGCTTCTTGCGTCCGGTTCTCCATAAACCATCTTCAGCGAGGAAGAAAGTTCTTCCACGATCGCATTGGTAGCAATCGTATCATGTCCCACATTTTCTGGTGTTGACCACCACATTTTTTCCTTTGTTTTATCATATAGCCCAATGACCGCCTTGTCATCATCCACATACAGTGCCAGTTTGTCGTTTTCTGTTACAAAGCGGGCAGATGACACAATGGCGTCATAATTTTGTGACAAAGTTACTTGCCAACCCTCGTCGTTTTTGAACAGCACCTTTCCATCAGTGACTTTTCCATCAGTGGTAAAACTACGCTCTACTTCGTCATAATCATCATTATACAATTCCAGGGTCTTATGATCTGCCGAAATATACATCAATTCGTTATCCAGCAAAGAAACAATCTGCCGTACCATTGTCACCTGCTGATATTCCGGATCCATGTATACCAACCATCTGCCCTCCGGACTCAAAAACACTACAAAATCATCAGTGTCGTCCTCTTCCTCCAAAGTGCACACCACTTCGCCAGTGGTATCGTCGATGCCTGCCAACGCAATTTTATCCAAAAGTTCTACTATATCTTCATTTGTAATGACATCCTCATAGTCCTCCGTACGATAGTAGAAGGTGATTCCCTCGCAGGAATTTTTCTTTTCCATGTACTTTGTGACCTGCTCAGCAGTGATCTCTATTTCTTCCTGTGCCTCTTCCCGGCTTGCTTCTTCCTCGGTATTCTCACCGTCAGCATTTTCAACAGGATCACCGCCCTCTTC
Organism: uncultured Ruminococcus sp.; assembly: GCA_949291345.1. GTDB lineage: Bacteria > Bacillota > Clostridia > Oscillospirales > Ruminococcaceae > Ruminococcus_C. Next base: position 21,079 of record CASEVP010000007.1, on the reverse strand, counting down.
ATCAATGAGCATGATGCCTTCATTGGGATCTTCTTCCGCAGCCGCTGACAATGTACTCGCTGTGGAGATGCACATTGTCAACGCACAAACACCGGCCGCCCATTTTTTCCAATTTTTCATACTGCTCGCTCCACCTCCCTTTCTATACTCTCACACGATATGTGATTTCCGTGTAGACGGAAGATATGAACACATATACCTGCTGGAACAATGCCACCAGCAACACCAACAGTATCAATATGATAATCATTGCCACAAATGTCAGAATGATCGCTGCAATGGTCTTAGTGATAGAATATTGATGCACGGCTTTAATGGCGTTAAACATCAAAAGAATTGACCATACTATCCCAATCACAGAGACACAGGTGATAAAGATGTATTCATCTTGAATCAGAATGTGGGAAAGGAGCGTCTGGATATACAGACTCACCACATACGGAATCAAAGAATAGGCACTGTAAATATAGATCTTTTTCATCGTTCCCTCGCCTTCCAGCAGCGTACAGATCGACCAGTTGCCTACCACCCATACCAGAAATAATGCAATGGTCTGAACGATATATGGCACAATGCTAAAAAGCTTTTCCGAAGAGGCGAAAAACTGAAATCCATAAGCATTGTTGTACAAAATCGATGCCACAAACCAAAGTAATATGACAATGGTAGCATACAGCACCGAACCGCCTTTTTTCCATCGCAGATCCTCAAAACCTTCGAAGGGGTGAAATACGCTGTGTTTTACCCATTGTTTTTGTGTGAGATCCATCATAGCCGCATCACGCCTCCTCTCCCTCATGCAGCATTTCGATCAGATTTTTCGGCTGATTCTTTTTCTTCTTCTTATTCCGAATATGGAGCACAATGCCTCCGGCAATCAGTACCACTGCTGCTGCTGCAATCCAGTTGAAGTTTTCGTTCAGCCACTCCGAACGGTATCCTTCGAACGCCTTGTCATACAGTTTCGGCGATTCCGCCAATTTGGCGTACTTCATAGATTCCTCATAATCGCCGTCATTATACAACGCCGATGCAATACCAATATATGCCATCCGATAGTTGCCATCCCGTTTCAACACTTCCCGCCACGGCTCAAGTGCCTCTGCGTAGTAACCGTCATTATACAGCGCCACTGCTTCATGAACGATAGCGCCAAACTCGGTCTCTTCAAATACGGTGATCGAATTTTTCATTGCATCCGCCACATATATACGATCTCCCATTGTCTCCACTGCGGACACTTTCATAGAAAAACCACCCAGTTGATCTGCCGTAGTACCTAGGATAAACAGTAAATTGCCATCCTCGTCGTACTGGAACACTCTGCCGGATTCCAAGTCCAAACAGTTCAGTCGTCCCTCATCGTCCACATCAAGATCCACCATCTGTGTCGTGTAATTCTTTGCGGCGGAAGCATCATAGATCGAAGTCAAATCACCAAAAGTCAGCTCGAGACTACTGTACAGGTTTGCACCTGCCGGATTCACCTTTTTTACCCGATCTGCCTCAGAAGAAGACGACTGCGTCACAGTATAAATAAACCCTTCCTCATCAATGTCAAAATTGGTAATACCCGCCGCCACATTTCGAGAAGAATTGGCACGCATTTCGTCCGTAGCAATCAGATTCCAGAAATAACTTGCCACCACTTCTGCCGTAGCGTCCACAGCATTAGCACCAAAATATCCCTGAAATTCGCCGACGCTATTGAACATTGCCGCACCGTTGGTAATATTATTCAATACGATATAAATATTACCCGCCTTATCTGCAACCGCCTTCTGTGGCTTAAAAGTCTCGTTTTCATACATCGTAGAATCCGGCTTCGTTAGTTCCATCTGCACATTGCCGTCCATATCGCATACCAAAAGGCGAGAATTCCCGGTATCGGCAATATACATCAGCTTTGTGAATTCCGAAACATAAATTCCCTCCGGTGCATTCAACGTCGTCGCACTGCCATCGGGCATTTGCAATGTATCATAAATCCGATGGGCTTTGGAAAAATCTCCGTCAGTCACCACGATGCGATTATTTCCGCTGTCGACCACGTAAAACCGATCCTCCCAGTCCCGAAACAGATCCAAAGGAGTATTGAATGCCCCGCAGCCCAGATCGAGACCTGTTACAGCCTTTGCAGCTCCATAGCCCGCCTGAGACGGAACCGCTTCATTCCAGCGATCATAGCTGTACACGTTGTAGTGTTCTGCCGCTGAAACCACCGGAAACCGTATTGCAGTTCCCAGCAGCAGTGCTGACAAACACGCTGCCGCCAGCCGTTTTGTCTTATTCTGCAAGTATCCTCACCCTTTCTTTAATCTTTAATGCCGGAATGTGCCATGGTTTCGATTACCTGCCGCTGTGCCAACATAAAGATGACAATGGGTGGCACCAGCATAAATACAGCTGCCGCCATAGCCACACCGGCTCTTGCAAGTCCTGCAGACGCCGCCTGTTGTACAACCGTCGGCAGTGTCTTCAATGATTCGCTAAACACCAGCGTGCCGCCCTGAATATTCCATGCCGCTTGGAACGAAAAGATAATGACAGTCATAAGCGCCGGCTTCTGGTTCGGCATGACAACTTGCCAGCAAATACGGAACAGCCCTGCACCGTCTACCTTTGCCGCCTCAATCATAGCATCGGGCACCTGTGTCATAGACTGCCGCATAAGAAACAAATTCATAGGTGCAGCAACGGATGGAAAAATCAGCGCCATATAAGTATCAATCATACCCATTTTTGCCATTACCATATACTGCATGATATAGATAACATTGCTCTGGTATAACAGGGCAACCACGATAATGGCATTGAGTGTTTTATTTCCGGGGAAATGTACCTTTGCCAGGCAAAACGCTGCCATAGCTGAAAAAACCACCTGACAAACCGTAACAGCCACTGTGACAAACACGCTGTTAAACACATAGCGAGAGAACGGCACCCATAAGTCTGAACAAATCCGAAACATAGCGCTGTAGTTAGACAGTGTGGGATCGATAACATAGAGTTTCGGCGGAAACACAAATAGTTCCTGTACAGGTTTCAGAGACATAACCACTGCCAGATACAGGGGAAGGGCCATAAAAATGGCCAAAACCAGCAGAAAGAGGAAAATTCCCACAGTACCTCCAATCTTATGTCCTGCACGCTTAGTAGAAACCTTAAGGTGCGTGCCGTATACATTTTCTTTTCTTGCCATACTGCACACCCCCTTAATCCATATACTTACTGAGGATTTTTCCAATCAGCTTATTCAGAATATACATGACAATGAACAAGATCATACAGATTGCTGATGCATATCCCATTTCATAACGAATCCAGCCGTAGTCATAGGCATGATTCATAATCGTATGCGCCTTGTAGTCCGTGCTGGGAAATCCCACCAGGTTTTGGGATACCGTACCAGCGGTAAAAGAACTGACAATCTGCATGACTGCCGCAAACATCAGCTGTGGTCCCATGGAAGGAATTGTAATATAGATTAGTTCCTGCCAGCGGCTCTTAATACCCTCAATAGCGCCCGCCTCGTACTGCGAACGGTCAATATTCTGAAATCCAGCACGCAGTGCCAAAAATCCGGCACCCAAGCTGATCCACATCTGTACCACAATGGTGACACCCAGCACATAGCTGCCGTCGGTCAGCCACTGGATCGGGGAACTAATGATTCCGAGATCCAGCAAAAAAGAGTTAATATAACCATATGAGTCGCCGCTGAAAATGAGTTTCCAGACGGTATAGACATTTGCCATAGACGGCGCATAAAAAATCAATGTAAATATGGTACGCAGTTTTGGATGCAATTCATTAATCAGCCACGCCAGCAAAAAACACAGCACATAGCTGATCGGTCCTGTAAACAATGCAAATACCAATGTGACACGAATCGACTGGATAAAAACCTTATCCGCCAGAAACAATGTCGTATAATTGGACAGTCCTACAAATTTCGGCAGCTGTGCCATGTTAAAGTCCGTAAAACCCATGGGCACGGACATGACAACCGGCACAATGGTAAACACCAGAAAAAACAGCATAAACGGCAGCATCATCAGATATGTCACTTTATTCTGTTTTACTGCCAGCCGCGTCAGCCGTCTATTTTCTTTTCTGGTTCTCTTGCCAATCTCGGCAGTATCCAAAGCAAACCCCTCCTTTTCCGGTAAACCGGATATGATTACTCTGTATCTAGTCCGAGGTTCTCACGCTTTCGGGTAATTTCCTCGTTGATATCACGGTTATACGACATCAGCGTGTCGCGCGGATTTTCGTTATTATTGACTACATCACGGAATGCGTTCATAATATTTCTGGTAACGGAATACGACGCCGGGATGATTGGAATTTCCTCAAGCTCATCCATGGCATTCAAAATGATATCCGCCTCATCGGTCGACCACGCCAACTGGGTCAGTGCCTCTGTATTTGCGGTCGCATACCGACCCATTTGTCCCATCAATCCTTCGATCTGCGTACCGTACTCCACCTGTACTTGTGTAGAGCAGAACCACTTGAGGAATGTCCATGCGTCATCTACATTTTTTACCTTATTAAAAATAACCGCACCTGCGTTATTGGAGTTGACAGCATGAGAAATGGTACCATCCTCCTGAAGTGTTCCCGGTATTGGCGCAAATCCCCACAAACCAGCGATCTCCGGTGCTGCCACTGCCAACTGGTTAAAAAATGTACAATAATCCGAAATTACAATGGGATATTCGCCAGTACGGAATCGGCTGAATGCGTCATACTGTTGTTCAAAATCGTATTTGGTATAAAAATCTGTCCACATTTCAAAAGAATCAATTGCTGCATTATCATTGAATGTGGTCTCTGTCTGTGCGTCATTATAATAATTCTGTCCACGCTGCAAAAGCAGTGCCGCAAACGTCAGACCGGATTCTGTGGCTGCAGAAATGGTTGCCTGATTGGCATCTGCCGCAACGATGGGCAGCACTAGACCTGCCGACATATAATTTCTCTGAAGTGCCGGAAGCATATCAATCAGATCATCCCAAGTCTCCGGCGCATTGGTAAAGCCCAATTCACTCAGAACATCTTTCCGATAAAACATCATCGCCCAGCTTCTGGTCAGCGGCAGACCATACGTGCCGCCGTCGTACTGATAGGGCACCATTGCTGTTTCCTGATAAAGCCTAGTCATCTCTTCATAACCGTTCAATTCGGACAAATCAACCAAAAGACCACGTGCCGCCAAGTTGACAGGGAATTCGCCGCCCAGAAACAGTGCCACATCAGGGCCCTTATCGGCAAGCGTTGCCTCAACAACACCGCCAACAACCAGATTGACAGAAATGGGAATCTCATACTCAGGCATAAACTCCGATTCAACCAGATCCTTCACTACCTGTGCCTGGTCACGTCCCAGCTGTACCCATACCTCAATCGCATCATCTCCTGTCGTAGATGACAGAGAACTATAATCTTCATTCCATGAAGCGATGAATCGTTGGAACCCATAAGAGATACTCGACCAGAACCCCGCCTGTATAGAGGGAAATTCTGCATCCGGAGAAGCAAGTTCCAGATAATCCACTTCCAATGGCTGGTCACGATAGTCACGCATCCATGCAGAAAGCGATGTGATATAGTCCTTAATCTGCGACAAATAATTTGGAATCTTCAGCGGATCATTAGTACACTTGTCCAATATTACGGTCATTTGTTCCAAAGATGCTGCCTCAGAACCTTTGGAATTTGCCAGCGATTCGATATGCGTCTGAATTTCTTTCAGCTCTGTGGAGATCTTCTCAAATTCTCCCACCAGTTCCGGAATTTTTTCATGGACATAATAATCTGTGTATTTATCCGGTTCTGGACCTGTGATCATCACAATCTTTCGATAATAGGTATTCAGCTCCAATACAATGGCATCCAGCTGACGCATGGACTCTCCGATTTCACCCGGAATTGCCTCCATAGTAATCGTATGATCTTCTCCGGCAGTCAGATATACATAAACTGCCTCACCTTCCTCATCTTCCACAGTAGTCATCTGAAATGCGGTATTATAATAAAATTTCACCTGATCAAATGCTTCGCAGGGAACCTTGCCGTCGATATAAATCCGACGATTGGAGTAAAAGCCACGCATTTCCTCCTGCCTGCCCTTAATACCCAGCTTATACCAGCCATCTCCCGGCAATGTACCGGCATCAACCTGCCAGGTAATGGTCTGCAAGGCTTTATCCCAGTTGCCGCTGCCAATGGTATTATACACCATATGCTTCGGATCCGAAGGAGAAACAGCACTGTTAGAATTGTCGTATGTCGGATACAGCACCGAATCCGACTTCCATACTGCATTTTCTCCTTCAATCCGCACGATGCCGGATGGGGTATCCTCGATGGAAACCGTACTTCCCACACTCTGCACATAGGCATCATAAGAAGGCACCGCATCTGGCTGACCGAACCGGAAATACGCCAAAGCGAAGAATGCCTTTTGCGAAGAAAACGTGATCTCGTGTTTGCCTGCCTCCATATAAAACAGCAACGGTTCATTGAACAAACCGTCCGAGTCTCCAATCCATACAGTCTGCCACAGTTCTGTCTGCACCTGTACAGGACGCACCTGATTGCCGGCACTATCTGTTTTTATTTCTTCTTTGTTCTGATACACCTTATTTAATGTCATACGAGACGCCGTATCATAAGGCACCTCTCCATCAATCGCCATTGACACAGATATTTCCGAAGTATTGGAGACGATAGGACAATACGACATCTCCAGCGAATACAGTCCGGTTTCGGGCACCGAAATCACGTAGGTAAAGCTGCCTTCAGCACTGTTCCAGATCAATGTCTGATCCTGTGAGCGTATACCATCATCACCCTCGTAGGCACCCACAGCGTAACCCGCACAGTCTGCCTGTACAAAATCTGCCCCGTTCACCAGTATCTCTGCATTCGGGCGTGACTGCTGACAATACTCGTCATAATAATCACTGTACGTTCTTTGCTCCTCATAGGAAAGATCGCCGCCGGCATTTGCTTGTTTCTCCATCAGATTCGTACTTGTATCCGCTCCCGTCTCTGCCGAAGATGTGCTGATGCGCGGTTCTGCTGCAATCTGCATCGTCATCAGAGGTACAGAAGTTCCAGCCAACATGCATCCCAGCACGGCTGCAATTGCACGTTTGTGCCAAATCCACCTTGCCAAAGCTTTTCCACCCTTCTTTCATACAGCATATGAAGCTGCAATTGAATTTTTCAGCAGCTCCGCATAACAATTGCATGATGCCGCTTTTTTGAAACGACCATTTGCCGTTTCGCAACGATAATTGCAGTTTTTCTACAATTTTCACAGAAATACTGCAAAACAATACTACATAATTATAACAATTCCCTGTATTAATGTCAAGGCGATGCCTAAAACGGTTTCTTTGACAAAGGACGAAGAAAGCCCAATACAAAGCGCAGAAATTGCGTGAATTTTTATTAAAAATTCTATTTTTCGGTGTAATATTGCTCTTTTTATGAAAAAATTTTTTTATTTATTTCCATTTCTCACCATATATTTTACGTGTGTTCCATATAAAAACCACACGGAAATAGGCAGAGTAGTGTTTGTTGACACAGCATTTTTCAACCACATCAAAATTGATAACAATTTTTCGATCAATATTTTCACTGCAGCATATATCAACGCATTCTTTGAATCAGAGAAAAAAGACATGTATTTTTCCATATTTTTTCGGTAAAATATTGACATTTGCAGGAAAATAGAGTAGAATAAAAAGAAGAATAACATCGTTGTTCAAAACGCCCGTAATTTTCCGGTAATTTGTACCGAAAAAAACGGAACGAAACAAATACAGGGATTCCCTCAGGGGAAAAAGGAGAATTTGGTATGAATATTGCTGTTGCACAATCCGGCGGTCCCACATGCGCCATCAACGCTTCCTTAGTAGGCGTGTTTCGGGAAGCTATGAAACACAGCACCATTGACGCCATTTTTGGCTCAATCAATGGGATCGAAGGCATTGTCCATGACCATCTGATCAATTTAAAAACCTTGATCCGTTCCGGCTATGATATGGATCTGCTTCGCCAGACACCGTCTACAGTGCTTGGATCCTGTCGGTATAAACTCCCTGATGAAAACGAGGACAGCAGTGTTTATAAAACCATCGCCAAAGTACTTGAGCATCGGAAAATCGGTGCATTTTTCTACATCGGCGGCAACGATTCAATGGATACTGTCCAAAAACTCTCTGCCTACTTTACTAAAATTTCTCTGGATGTAAAAGTCATCGGTATCCCAAAAACCATTGACAATGATCTGTGTGTGACAGATCATACCCCCGGATTCGGATCCGCAGCCAAATATGTGGCAACGACAATGCAGGAAATCATCCGTGACAGCTCTGTTTACAGCATTCCCTCAGTCACCATCGTCGAAATTATGGGGCGGCATGCCGGTTGGCTGACAGCTTCGAGTGCAGTACTGCACGCTTACGGCGAGCCGGCTCCTCATCTGGTTTATGTGCCGGAAGCTCATTTTTCCGAAAAATGTTTTTTGCGCGACGTAGAACAGGAAATGGCAAAACACAAAGCCGTTATTATAGCGGTGTCAGAAGGCATTGCTGTACCGGAAGGCGTACAATCCGGCATGGTAGACAACTTTGGACACAAATATCTCTCAGGTATCGGCAAGTATCTGGAACAACTGGTGCGTAATAAGATTGGGTGCAAGGTTCGTTCCATTGAACTCAATGTAATGCAGCGCTGCTCGTCACATCTGTGTTCCAAAACGGATATTGATGAAGCAGAACAGATCGGAGCGGCTGGTGTAAAGTGCGCACTGCATGGAGAAACCGGCAGAGTTATGGTATTCCGACGTGTACACAACAATCCGTACACAATCGTGATGGAACCGGCAGATGCGTCTCAAATCGCCAACCGGGAAAAATTTCTGCCAAGAGAATTTCTCACGCCGTCGGGCAACAACATCAGCGACAGTGCAATGCCCTATTTTTTGCCGCTGATACAGGGAGAACTCCATCTGGCGATGGAAGGCGGTATTCCCAAACATTTCACCATTCAGGAATCCATTTTAAAATAAGCAACTTTTCTCTTGCATAAATGAAAATCCCTCTGCCTTTGTTACATTCCCAAAGGCAGGGGGATTTTGCCGTCTGTCCAGCGTATGTCCTTATTAAAATTGAATAAGAAATAGATTTTCAAACGGAATTTATATGGTGCTTTCATAACATTTAATATGAAAAAATATCCGTTTTACTGCAATATAAACGCACTGTAAGAAGCACATACTGCTCTTATGTTGCAGAGGATGCCGTTTCCGCCATTCTGGCATTGGCAAGCATCAGCTTAATACGATTTTCCTGGTTTACCCTTGTAGCACCCGGATCATAGTCAATTGCTACAATATTAGCATTAGGATAGGCGTTTTTGATGGTACGTGCCATACCCTTTGCCACAATATGGTTAGGCAGGCAGCCAAACGGCTGTGTACAGATGATATTCTCTATGCCCGTCTCTGCCAGCACTGCCATTTCTGCCGTAATCATCCAGCCTTCGCCCATGCATACCCCCTGACTAATGTACTTGTCTGCTGCTGCGCGCAAATCCTCAAAGTCATGAGGCGGTACAAATTCGCCGTGTTTCTGAATACAGCGAATCATTTGCACCTGTTTGCTGTGCAGAAATTTATACCCCAATCCGAATGCCAGCGTTTTCATATTCCTGTAATCATATAAATGGCTATTGGTTTCAGTATTGGCGGCACAATATAGTACAAATTCGAGAAGTGTTGGTACCACCGGTTCACAGCCTTCGGCAATCAGGAATTCTTCCAAATGGTTATTGGCAAGCGGAGAATATTTCACATAGATCTCCCCAATAATGCCCACTCGAATCTTAGGTTTTTTACTGCGGGGAATTGCCGCAAAATCGCTGAGCATCTGATTGTAGATCTTTTCTGCGGATAAGTACTTGCTGCCTTCAAAAAGCTTCGGCAGCTTTTCCTGCCAAATGTCCAGTACTTGTTTGGATTCGCCCTCATTGAGTTCATAAGGGCGACACTGGTTATAAAGCGTCATCAGCATATCGGCATAAAGCACGCCGTAGACCATTTTGAGACACAGCGGAACAGACAGCTCCAAACTGCTGTCCTTTTCCAATCCGGCGAAGTTCAGGGAAATCACCGGTACTTGTGGAAAATGCTCGGCCATGCACTTACGCAGCAAATGGATATAATTGGATGCACGGCAACCGCCTCCAGTCTGGGTAATGAGCAAAGCGGTATGATCCACATCATATTTGCCGCTTTTGAGAGCCTCCATAAACTGCCCTACCACCAGCAGTGCGGGATAGCACGTGTCATTGTGTACATTTTTCAATCCTTCTTCCACAACGGTGCGGGAAGTGGATTCCAAAAGTTCCATATGGTAGCCGAACTGTGCCAAAATCCGAATAATTAAGTGAAAGTGAATGGGCAGCATATTCGGTACCAGAATGGTATAGTCCTTTTTCATCTCAGGTGTGAATTTTGCATATGCCATAAATTCGGGTCTACCTCCTTGTTCCGTTATTCCATTGCGGCGATCAGACTCCGCAGACGGATCTTAATTGCTCCCAGATTGCTGATCTCATCAATCTTCAATTGTGTATAGAGCTTGCCGCCATCTTCTAAGATACGGCGGACTTCGTCGGTGGTAATGGCATCGATGCCGCATCCGAAGGAAACGAGCTGTACCATCTGCATATCCGGTTGGGTCGTCACATACTGAGCAGCACGGTACATTCTGGCATGATATGTCCATTGGTTGAGCGCTTGTAATTTTGGTGTCTGTGCCAGATGTGCCACACTATCCTCAGTAATAACTGCCAGCCCCAAGCTGGAGATCAACTTATGAATACCGTGGTTGATCTCAGGATCAATATGATATGGTCTGCCGGCAAGGACAATAATGGATTTTCCTGCCTCCCGTGCCTGACGAATAATCTCTTGTCCTTCTTCCGTCACGCGCCGACGATACTGTTCCAGTGCAGCAAAACCATGTTCCAAAGCTTCTTCCACCTGCTTTTTAGAAGCATAGCGGGAAAAAATGGTAGAAAGAGTCTTGACCACATGACTGCGGCGGTTCAGATCCAAAAAGGGATATAGGAAATTTTCAGGAGTAAGCTTTTCACAGTTTGCCATAAGCAGCTCCGGATAATATGCTACAACCGGGCAGTTAAAATGGTTATCCGAACCGCCTTCGTCAAGATTGTAGCTCATACAGGGATAGAAAATAAAGTCTACACCCTGCTCCAAAAGACTCTCAATATGCCCATGTGTCATTTTTGCCGGATAACAAACCGTATCTGACGGAATAGTGCTCTGTCCTTTATAGTAAGTCTGACGGGTACTTTCCTCGGAAAACCGTACTGCAAAACCCAGTTCTGTAAAAAAAGTGTGCCACAGCGGCATCTGGTCATAGTAGTGCAGTGCCAGCGGCAATCCAACGGTTGCCACTGGGTTTTCCGGGTTATGGGATTGCAGTGCCAAGATCTGCTCATACTTCCAGTCGAACAGATTGGGAAGTTGTTCGGATTCCTTTTTGCCGGCACCTTTTTCACAACGATTACCGGAAATAAAGCGTCTGCCGTCGTGAAAACGAATGATGCTTAAAGCACAGTTTGCCGTACACCCTTTACAAGTAGCAGCCTTTGCAGTGTAAGAAAATTCCCGGAGTGCATCTTTGGTGATAAGTGAAGTAGTGCCATCCGATTTTTCCTGTGCGTACAACGCCGCACCAAAGGCGCCCATCAGACCCGAAATGGTGGGACGAATGACTTCCTTTCCGATTTCCCGTTCAAAACAACGCAGCACAGCATCGTTTAAAAAAGTGCCGCCCTGCACAACAATATGCTGTCCGAGTTCTTCAGGATTGCGTGCACGAATCACCTTATAAATGGCATTTTTGACAATAGAACCAGACAGTCCTGCAGAAATATCTTCCACAGTAGCACCGTCCTTTTGTGCCTGCTTGACGCTGCTGTTCATAAAGACGGTACATCGAGAACCCAGATCTACCGGATGGTCTGCAAAAAGTCCCAATTTGGAGAATTCGGCAATATCATAACCCAGCGCCACAGCAAACGCTTGAATAAATGATCCGCATCCAGAAGAACACGCCTCATTCAACATAATACTGTCGATGCTATGGTTTTTAATCTGAAAACATTTGATATCCTGTCCGCCGATATCAATGATAAAATCCACGTCAGGACAGAAATACGATGCCGCCTTAAAATGGGCAACCGTTTCCACAATGCCAAAGTCGATACCCAGTCCGGCACGAATCAAATCTTCCCCATAGCCAGTAACAGCACTGCCGCAAATCTCACAGTCAGGACTGAGTTCATCGTAGAGCGCCGTCAGTTCTTGTTTCACACAGTCCAAAGGCTGTCCCTTATTAGAAGCGTAATACGAATATAACAGTTTATGATCTTCAGACAGCAGAACGATCTTCGTGGTGGTAGAGCCGGCATCAATGCCGAGATATGCCTTACCCCGATAAGTCTTATAATCGCCTCGTGCTACATCGTGAGAGGCATGACGCTGTTGAAATCGCTGATATTCCTCCTGATAGCTGAACAGCGGTGCGTCAGCAACAAGAGCCGTCTGTGTTTCGGCATGTGCCAACATCTGTGCCAGCTGTTCTAAAGTATATGTTTCCTTCACTGACAATGCCGAAAGTGCACTGCCGTATGCCACGAACGTTCTGCCGTCTTCAGGGAAATAAGCGTGTTCCTCGTCCAGTTCCAGCGTTCGGGTAAAGGCACTGCGCAGCCCCTGCAGAAAGGACAGAGGTCCGCCCAGAAACAGCACATTGCCAGCAATTTTCCGTCCCTGTGCCAAACCGGAGACCGTCTGATCCACGACCGCTTGAAAAATGCTTGCGGCGATATCTTCACGCCGTGCACCCTGGTTGAGCAAAGGTTGAATATCCGATTTTGCGAACACGCCGCATCGAGAAGCAATGGGATACACTTTTTCTGCAGAGAGTGCCATTTGATCCAGTGTATCCACACTGACGTCCAGAAGCGTTGCCATCTGATCAATAAATGCGCCTGTACCACCGGCGCATGAACCATTCATGCGCTGTTCTACACCGCCGGTCAAAAAGATGATCTTTGCATCTTCGCCGCCGAGTTCGATTACCACATCAGCCTCCGGAAAACGTTTTTTCACAGCCAGAAAAGCGGCATGTACTTCCTGCACAAAGGGCAGTTTTGCTGCCTGTGCCAGTCCCAATCCTGCGGACCCCGTGATACTGATATGTAAAGCGGTTTCAGGATACTGCTGCGCCAATTCCATCAGTTTTGCACAAACAGTCTCCCGTACCTTGGAAAAATGACGCTCATAACTAGAGGACAGAACCTCATGATCCTGCGTCATCAGAACCGTTTTGACAGTCGTCGACCCTACATCTATGCCCAGCGCATAGGGGGTCTTGGATGCTTGGATTTCGCTCACAGATGCATACCCCTTTCCGTTTTCCCGTGCGGTAATCGACATTCCACACGTATCTTCTATCTGTTTCGACATTTATTATATAATAAAAACCAGAAAATTTCAACCGGAAAATTTCAGCGAACAAAACTAAAATGTACCAAAAGTACAATAAAACAAACACCCACAGGCAGTTCCGTTCGATATTTGCCCGGAATTCCTTGTCACATTTCACAAAAATGTTTAAAAAATCAAGATATATTTTGGGGTTGTCATTTTTGTTGCCGGTCACGCTGTCAGACACCAATCACATCTCTCGGAACCCGTTTAGAAATACCGCAAACGATTTCATAACCGATTGTGCCATACAAATCTGCCAGTTCATCGGCAGTAATAACAGCATCCTGATCCTTGCCGAACATGGTAACAACATCACCCGGACGAACCACGTCGGACAATTCAGAAACATCCAGCATCAGCTGATCCATGCAGACTCTGCCGACAATGGGACAAACGCACCCATGAACAAGAGCATATCCCTTGTTGGAGAGCAGTCTCGCATAGCCATCTGCATAACCAATGGTAACCGTAGCAATGGTGCGGGGCTGAGCGGCGGTATATGTTCTGCCATAGCTGATACAATCACCGGCACCGACTTCTTTTACATGAGAAACGACGCTTCGCAAGGACATCACAGGCTCCAGCTGCAAAGGAACATGAAATGGATAATTTGGTTCCAAACCATACATAATGATGCCAATACGTGCCAGCGTTGCCCGTGGATTGGGTCTCGTAACGCTTGCGGCACTGTTCATAAAATGAAGATGCTGTAGTCGGTGTCCGCTTTCCGCAAGCGCATCATACACCTGCAAAATACGTTCCTCCTGCTGTTTGGTATATGCCGTGTTCTCCGCATCCGGACAGTCTGCCACTGCAAAATGTGTGTAGATTCCTTCCACAGACAATTTTTCCAGTTCAAAAAGAGGAAGAATCTGCTCCATATACGCTTGTATAGAATCCCCGCGAAATCCGATACGTCCCATGCCGGTATCCAGTTTGATATGACAACGCACGGGCTGGTGCGCAAAGTGCTGCAATTCTCTGGCGTATTCTAAAGAAAGAACACCCTGGATAATATTGTTCCGGGAAAGCTCCGGGGCAAATTCAGGCGGTGTATAACCCAAAATAAAAATTTCTCCATAGGGACAGTAACTGCGTACAGCGATTGCCTCTTCCAGATTGGAAACGGCAAACCAGCGCACGCCCAATTCCCAGAGCTTTCGGCAAATCGCCTCATCTCCGTGCCCATAAGCATTCGCTTTCACCACAGCCATAAACCGGGTACTCGGCGGCAATATCTTCTGTACGGCACGGACATTGTGTTCTAGAGCGTGCAGATCAATTTCTGCCCAGGCACGATACCGTTTTTGCTGTTCTTTTTCCATAAAAATCACGTTCCTTTATATGCAAAGGGAAAATGACGGCGGACTGTACAGTCTCTCACAGCCTTCGCCGCCCTTGCTTTTTCCCCTGAAATATGCTATGATAAAATTATGTTTTCTATGCTGAGATCGTAAAAGTTCTCCAAACGATAACTCGGCATACCTTTTAGGCAATACCGTACAATTCGAATGC
This sequence comes from uncultured Ruminococcus sp., assembly GCA_949291345.1. Taxonomy (GTDB): domain Bacteria; phylum Bacillota; class Clostridia; order Oscillospirales; family Ruminococcaceae; genus Ruminococcus_C. The sequence goes on along the minus strand of CASEVP010000007.1, from coordinate 5,952 downwards.
GTAGATTGCGTAGCAATTTTTGTTTTAGATAGGAAAGTGACAACGAAGCAATACTTGATGTATTGCAAGGAGGAACTTTTCTATATCAAGCAAAAAGGGCAAGCAAAATACGTATTCAGACGAAGGCGGGAATTGTGCGGTATTGCCTTTAGTATAACACACCCCCTGCACAATTGCAAGCGGTTTTACAAATATGCGGAAAGAGAGCGAAAAAAACATGTTTACCCAGATTTTTGACACCCACAGCCATTATACTGACAGTGCCTTCGACCCGGATCGGGATGCGATACTGTCCCAGTTGCCAAGTGCGGGGATAGTACACAGTGTGCTTGCGGGCACCACGCTTGAGGACAGTCAGGAAGGAATCAATCTTGCCAAACGGTACGATTATTTATATGCGGCAGTGGGCATACATCCCGAATTTGCAGGACAGCAACCGAGGGATTATCTGGATACACTAGCCACGCTGGCAAAAGAGAAAAAAGTGGTAGCAATCGGTGAGATTGGACTGGACTATCACTATGGCAGTGACAATAAAAACGCCCAAATCACCTTGCTGCGAGAGCAACTAGATTTCGCAAAACAACTGGATCTGCCGGTAATCATTCATGCCCGAGATTGCACAGAGGATTATCTGCGAATTCTACGGGAATTTCATCCTCATGGCGTAGTTCACTGTTTTTCCGGCAGTGCAGAGACGGCGAGAGAAGTGATAAAACTGGAGATGTATATCGGCTTTACGGGTGTACTGACTTTTCGGAACGCAAAAAAGGCACTGCAAGCACTGCAAGAAGTGCCGGAAGATAAGCTCGTATTGGAAACAGACTGCCCTTATATGGCACCTGTTCCCTTCCGGGGAAAGCGTTGTGACAGTACGATGATTCCCTATACCGCAGAAGCAGCGGCACTGGTACGCGGCACAGATACCCAGACCATACTTACGCAGACCTGTCGCAACGGCGAAGCACTGTTTCGAATCCATTCGGTATAAAGTACAGCATATGAGAAACCATTCACATAGCAAATGTTTGGAGATTTTTCAACATAATTTTATCAATAACGACACAAAGCGTTAAACACAATCACTGACGAATTTTACTGAAAAAATGTGTGCAAATTCCTATGCGGACAGTTCCTAAAGCAAAACCGTATTGGATCTGCCCAAAAACTGTCTGCGCACCTAAGCACCTAATTGTAAATTATTTACGATATTGCGCTTACAATCATATTGATTTCCCGGGAAAAAACACACAGCAGTATAAGAAATACAGAAAGGAAGATGCAGCATGCATGTCAAGGAAACCGTAGCCGCCTGCCTTTCGGAAGCAGAAGGGCAGTTTTTGTCGGGAGAAACGCTGGCACAAAAGCTGCATGTGAGCCGCAATGCCATTTGGAAAGCAGTAAAGGCACTCCAAGAGGAAGGATTTCCTATAGAAACTCGAAAAAAAATTGGGTACCGCATGGTGCGCCATGCTGACTTACTTTCAGAGGAGACTATAGCGCCTTATTTACAAAGCCGTATACTTGGTCATCCTCTGCGAGTGGTTTCCTCCGTAGATTCCACCAATCGGCTTTTACAGCAAATGCTGCGCGAAGGTGCAACACACGGTACCGTTGTGGTTGCCAACGCCCAAACGGCAGGCAGAGGCAGACAAGGCAGGACATTCTATTCACCGGCAGGCACCGGATTATATTTTTCAGTGCTGGTTTCCCAATCCATTTCGCTTCAGGATGCACCCCTTGTCACCGCCTGCACCGCCGTGGCAACAGCACGTGCAATTGATAAATTATACCAGACACATACCCAAATCAAGTGGGTCAACGATCTTTATTTGGACGGAAAGAAGTGCTGCGGCATCTTAACAGAAGGAAGTGTCAGTCTGGAATCCGGCAAGATGGAATCGGTGATCATCGGTATTGGCATCAATATACGCAGTACTGGTACTGCACTGCCGGAACAGCTGCATAATAAAGCAACCTCATTGGAAGAAGCCATTCCGGGGTGTCACGTAGAGCGTGCCCGTCTGCTCACAGCAGTATTATGGGAACTGGAACAGGCATTGCATGACCTTCCAAGCCGTCGGTTTCTGGGCGAATACCGCAGCCGTTCATGTCTGATTGGAAAAACGGTGACTTTTATAACAAATGACGGCACAGAAAAAAAAGTAGCTGTTTTGGATATTGCCGACGACTGCGGGCTCATGGTGCGGGATACTTTCGGCAAAATAGAAACCCTGCGCTCGGGAGAAGTGCATATCGGAACACTTGCATAGTCCCTTTTTTGTACTTTTTTATGAAAAACACCTTATTGGTAAAAATGGTTTTGCAGGGTGATCTCCAGATTTCCACATTCCATTTTTGTTTGATATGCCTAAAATCCAAACAGCTATAGACATTTTTTTTGCAATGTGTTATAATGAATACAGGTGTATACCCGGTATCAAACCATGTGTGCCGAAGACGGCATAACCGGATATACGAATTTCTATCCATATGAAAACAGCGAAAGGAACTGGAAAACAATGAAAAATACAGCAAAAAAAATAGACTGGAAAGGATTAGAATGCATAGAACTTTCTGCGGGCGGATATACCGCACTGATTGCACCAGGAATCGGCTCCAATGTGCTGCGCCTGCACGACGATGAAAACGGTGTAGAATTTTTCCGATGGGATGCGAATAATACTCCAGATGATATTCGCGGTTCCGCAGAGGTATGGGGACTGCCTACACTCTACCTGCCAAATCGATTTGCCGACGGCGTACTGCGTACTTCCGATGCTGTGTACCAATTGCCGGTAAATGAAGCGAAGCCTTTCCACAATCATATCCACGGTTTTTTGCACAAGAGAGTCCACAATACCGTTGCATACTCTGCCAACGATGAAGCTGCTTGGCTGCGTACTTCTTATGTATATAACGAAAAAGATCCCTTTTTCTCATATTTTCCATTGCCTTTTACAGCAGAATTTTTCTTTGTGCTGAGCGAATATGGTCTGGAATATAAGTTTTCCATCACCAACCAGTCGCAGAAAAAACTGCCCGTTTCCGTGGCAACGCATACAACCATCTGTGCACCTTTTGTCGACGGGGCAAAGGAAGAGGATATACGAATCCAGGTGCCGGTTCTCGAAAAATGGGTGTTAAACGACAGATGTCTGCCCACAGGAGAAATTTTGCCGCTGAATGCGTACGATATGGCATATCTGCAAGGAACATCCTGTCCGGTAAAACGTGTCGTAGACAACGATATGTATACCGGCGGGAAACTCGAACGTCAGGGCAAGCGCCCGTTCCGTGGTGTGCTGATGACGGATATCGCAAGCGGAAAGGGCATCGGCTATGAGGTTTCAGAAGGTTATCGTTTCTGGATCCTTTGGAATGACAGGGGTGAAAAACACTATTTTTGTCCAGAACCGATGACGGCAATGATTGATGCACCGAATTTGGATATGCCGGCTGAAAAGACTGGATATTGTGAGTTGTCATCCGGTGAAACATACGCTCTGGCACAGCATTTCTATACTATATTGCCGTAACATATCTGTGTCTTATACCATTTGTACATATATTCAAAAAATACTCGTGATACACGAATCATCACGGGTATTTTTCATGCGAAAAAGAAAGCAGAAATTTTTTGAAAAAAACATGCAGTACAAAGAAACTGACGTATTTTTGTAAAAGCTGTAAAATTTTACGGAAAACCGGGGAATCTCTTGACAAATGGTCGAAAAAGATGTATCATAGATATAATAATCTGAATTCCGGCGTCAGGTACATCGCTGCTGTACAGGCGGCTTGTATACTGTAGAAACAGCGTGTATCCCAAAGGGGATCCGGGATCGCATCAACATTGGAAATGCCCCGCTGCGGATGGGGAAGAAAAACCGCAAATCCGGGGTTAAACTATGATTTCAGGAGGATCATTATGGCAACAGAACTGTGTGAAAAGTTTGGCAAACAGGGGTTGACATTTGATGACGTTCTGCTAATTCCAGCAGAGTCAGATGTCACACCGAACATGATCGATTTGAAAACAACGCTGGCTGGAAACGTACATCTGAACACACCGATCATGACCGCCGCAATGGACACGGTAACGGAGGCAAAAATGGCGATTGCCATTGCCAGAGAAGGCGGTATCGGCATCATTCACAAAAATATGACCATTGAACAGCAGGCAGATGAGGTAGATAAAGTAAAACGTTCTGAAAACGGCGTAATTGTCAATCCATTCTCACTAACGGAAAACCATCTGGTTTCTGATGCAGATGAATTGATGGGGAAGTATAAGATCTCCGGTGTGCCGATTGTGGACAAGACAGGCAAGCTGGTAGGCATCATCACCAATCGTGATATGCGGTTCTTGTCAGACTATAACGGACCAATTTCTGATGTGATGACCAAGGACAATCTAATCACAGCACCAGTAGGTACTACGATGGAAGAGGCACAGGCAATCTTACGCCGGCACAAAATTGAAAAATTGCCGTTAGTCGATGACGGCGGATATCTAAAAGGACTCATTACCATTAAAGATATTGAAAAGGCTGTGCAATTCCCAAATTCTGCCCGTGATGAAAAGGGCAGATTGCTATGCGGAGCAGCAATCGGCATAACTGCAAATGTACTTGAACGTACCCGTGCACTGGTAGATGCGCAAGTAGATGTATTGGTACTGGATTCTGCACACGGTCACAGCAAGAATATTATGGACACTCTGCGAAAGGTAAAGGAAGCATTCCCGCACGTACCGGTAATCGCCGGCAATATTGCAACAGCAGAAGCAGCAAAGGCTCTGATTGAAGCCGGTGCAGATGCCGTAAAAGTTGGTATTGGTCCTGGTTCCATCTGTACGACACGTATCGTTGCCGGAATTGGCGTACCGCAGATTACTGCTGTATATGATGTAGCTCAGGTAGCAAAACAGTATGGCATTCCGGTTATTGCCGATGGTGGTATCAAATATTCCGGTGACATTGTCAAAGCGCTTGCAGCAGGGGCAGATGTTGTAATGCTGGGATCTCTGCTGGCAGGCTGTGAGGAATCACCGGGTGAAACAGAAATTTATCAGGGACGTTCTTTCAAGGTATACCGTGGCATGGGCAGTTTAGCTGCCATGGCAAACGGTTCAAAGGATCGGTACTTCCAGGAAGGTGCCAAAAAATTGGTACCGGAAGGTGTTGAAGGTCGTGTACCATACAAGGGCAGTGTCGCAGACACCGTATTCCAACTGGTTGGAGGAATTCGTTCCGGTATGGGATATTGTGGTTGTCATGATATTCACCTGCTCCATGAAAAGGCAAAATTTGTGCAGATCACAAACGCAGGTCTTTTGGAAAGCCACCCGCACGACATTCAGATCACAAAGGAAGCACCGAACTATTCGACACATATTTAAAGTATCAACGCACAAACAAAAGGGTGTCATATGCCATTTGTTTTAAGCTTTAGTTTAAAATATTCCATACCAAGTTATCTTGCTCACCACAAGAAAAAGACTGCTGCGTATAATGCAGCAGTCTTTTTTTATTCTACAGCAATTATAAAAAATATTTGTTGCATCGCATTATGATAGAATGTGCTACAATGTTCTTCTCCAAAAAAGGGAGAGCGTTCTTGTCCGCTCTCCCTTAAGGCAACACCGCACAATTCCCGCCTTCGTCTGAATACGTATCTAGCTTGCCGTTTTTGCTTGATATAGAAAAGTTCCTCCTTGCAATATATCAAGTATTGCTTCGTTGTCACTTTCCTATCTAAAACAAAAATTGCTGCGCAATCTACGCATTCGAATTGTGCGGTATTGCCATTTTTACTTTCATTCTACGCCCATTAAGGCAGCATAGCTAATATTTCTGCTTCTGGTCTTGCACCAACTACATGGTTAACCAACTTTCCTTGCTGAATCACCGCCAAAGTTGGTATGCTGGACACACGAAATCCTGCGGC
>CASEVP010000006.1 GCA_949291345.1 uncultured Ruminococcus sp. | reverse complement strand
AGAAAAACTGTACCATGACGCCGACCAGCTGGAAGCAGGGGTGGTGCTGGCACATTTGGATAAATATGCCCCTTTGCTGTGGGAAAAGCCGCCTATGGTTTACGATTATGGTATAGAGACGGTTTGTTTCAGCGAATACGGTGCCATTATGGATGCACAGCGTGGACTCATGGCACAGTATCAGGAGGACTGTAAACTGTTACTGGAGGAGGGCAATCTCTGCCGTGGTTTAGAAGGGTATTATCAGAATCCGGCAGAAACTTTGGCGCATCTGGAAGAAAAATTTCAAATTTATTTAAGCAATTTTCTACAGGGCGGAGAACACGTAAAATTCCAAAAGCTATTTAGTGTGGATGCACTGCAGAATGCTCCATGGGGGGGCGAACTGCGGCAGCTGGTAGAGGATCTGCGCGAATATGCATCACAAGGCTATTGTACCATGCTGTATGCAGGCAGTGAAAAGACACTGCCCATTTTGCGGCAGGATCTGGAGGCAAGCGGTATTCGATGTGAACTGGCAACATCGAACAGCACATGGAAAGCCGGATTGGTCTACTTGCGCACCGGAAGTTTGTCTGGTGGATTTTCTTATCCGGAGAGCCGGACGGCGCTGATCACTCAAACACGGGCGCTGCATACCGCTGTTGGTAAAAAGCGCCGGCATCGTCGTGGTGAAGAAATTCGGACACTTTCGGATATGACACCAGGCGATCTGGTGGTTCACGCACTGCATGGGATTGGAAGATTTCTGGGAATTCGTAAACTGGAGTTTGAGGGCATCACCAAAGACTATATTACCATTGAATATGCGGGAAAAGAGAAACTCTATGTACCTGTTACGCAGCTGGACATGGTTTCGAAATACATTGGCTCACGGGAAGATTCACATGTAAAGCTGAACCGTCTGTCTTCACCGGAATGGCAGAAGACCCGTAGCAATGTGCGCCGTGCTGTAAAAGATATGGCAGATGAACTGCTGGCGTTGTATACAAAGCGGGAAAAAACAAAGGGGTTTGCTTTTTATCCGGATGATTCTGTTCAGCATGACTTTGAGGCGCGGTTTCCCTACGTGGAAACAGAGGATCAGCTGGCGTGTATTGAAGAGATCAAGCGGGATATGGAACGGGAACGTCCTATGGATCGCTTGCTTTGCGGGGATGTGGGATTCGGTAAGACTGAAGTGGCACTGCGAGCCGCTATGAAATGTGTGATGAGCGGTAAACAGTGTGCTATTTTGGTTCCTACGACAGTGCTGGCAATGCAGCACTATCAGACCGCATTGCGTCGGTTTGAACAATTTCCGGTTAATGTGGTAATGCTTTCTCGGTTTGTTCCTCAAAAAAAGCAGAAGGAGATTCTCAAAGAGATCAGGAACGGAAAGGCAGATGTAATTATCGGTACGCATCGTATCGTGCAGAAGGATATTGAATTTCATGCACTGGGATTGGCGATTGTAGATGAAGAACAGCGATTTGGCGTAGCACATAAGGAAAAATTTAAAGAGATGTTTGCAGGAGTGGATATGTTGACACTGTCCGCAACGCCGATCCCTCGGACACTGAATATGGCTATGAGTGGTATCCGGGATATGTCTGTTATTTCACAGCCGCCGCAGGATCGTTATCCGGTGCAAACCTATGTGATGGAGTACAGCGAACCGATGCTCATACAGGCGATCCAGCGTGAACTAAAACGAGGTGGTCAGGTGTACTATATTCATAATCGAATAGACACCATAGACTTCACGGCGGCAAGGCTGCAAAAGCATTTGCCGGATGCTCGGATTTTGTCGGCGCACGGTAGAATGGGTGAGGCAGAAATGTCCGAAATTTGGCGGAAATTGGTCGAACATGAGGCGGATATTCTGGTGTGCACGACGATCATAGAGACAGGTGTAGATGTACCGAATGTGAATACATTGATCATTGAAAATGCGGACTGTTTTGGGCTTAGTCAGTTATACCAGCTGCGGGGAAGAGTAGGACGTTCGAATCGAAGAGCATATGCCTATTTCACATTTCAACGGGATAAGGTGCTGCGGGAAGAATCGCAGCGGCGTCTTGCGGCAATGCGGGAATTCACCCAGTTCGGCAGTGGGTTTCATATTGCTTTGCGGGATCTGGAAATCCGTGGCGCAGGCAGCTTGCTTGGCGGCAGACAGCATGGCCATATGGAGTCTGTGGGATATGATATGTACCTGCGGCTGTTAGGTGAAGCCGTGGCAGAGGCAAAAGGGGAACTGATACAGGAAACGACAGAATGTACCGTAGATATACAAATTGATGCGCATATCCCTGAAACGTATATGGAAAGCCTCAGTCAGCGGTTGGATATGTATCGGAAGATTGCCAGCGTACACGACCGAGAAGATGAACTTGATTTGTTGGATGAACTGGTAGACCGCTACGGAGAACCGCCCAAGGAAGTCTTGGGGCTGCTTACTGTTTCGCGCCTTCGCAATATGGCGGCACAGTTGGGAATCACGGAGATCAGTCAGCGCAATGGCAGTATGCTGTTCTATTTGGAGCACCCTACCCCCGAAATGATAGGGGCATTGTCTAAAAAGTACCGAAGGCGTGTGCATTTTAGCAGTGTGGGACGTTCTTATCTCGGTGTTAGTCTGGAAAAAGATATGCCTTTGACACTGCTCAAAGAAGTGCTGGAAATACTGCGTGGTGTAGAAAAAAAGGAAAATCCCACTGAAATATAGTGGTGCCTTTGTGCGTGATTCGGCGAAATCAACGGTTTTTTTGCTGGAATTTAGGCAAAATGTGCATAGACAGTAAGAGGAAAGTATGATATAATATTGTTGCAATATGGAATATGGTTTGATAGTGCCATATGTTTTTGAATTTGAGGAGGAACAAGATTATGAAGACAATAAAGAGATTGACTGCAGTTTTGGCTGCTGCCAGTGTTGTGGGTATTTTTGCTGCGACATTTTCGATGGGTGCTTCTGCTGAAGGTAAAGATGAACCCCCTTATACTGCATGGCTGGCTGCATCAATTGGTGATGATCAGCAGTGGAATGCAGGTGAATGGCAGGATACAACAGCTACAATCAATGGAGATGGTTCCTATACCGTTAGCGCAACGATTCCAGAAGATGGTGGATCTGAGACCATTGAATACTTATCTCTGGAGACTGATATCAATGTTTACGCTTTCGTAGAAGAAGGTGGTGACTATAAGACAGAGGGTACATTGAAGTTGGTAATTGATCGTATCTATGTGGGGCACTTTGATGGCTCTGAAACAGAGCTGACATATAATGGACCGGGAGATTTGGCATATTGTACTAGAGATGATGGTTCTTCCGCAAGAATGAATATTTTGAATAAATGGGGTGGTGCTACACAGCAGACTACAGATATTGATGGCACAATTCCAGGTGGTATTATGGCTGGTGAAACGATTAACATTGACTTTACTGTTAGTGGCATCAGTGCAGGCGGCGGTACAGCAACTACTGCACCGGAAGAAAACAAAGTGCCAGACTCGACTACCACTTCCGCTACCAATTCAGATGGTACAGCAGCAACGACAGCAGCAGGTGCCACCACTGTATCGGGTAATAATTCCAGCAGTAATTCAAGCAGTAATTCCAGCAAGGGCGGTTCTTCTAATAGCTCTAGCGCCAAGAATTCGACTACTTCTGAAACCGGTGATTTTGGCATCGCAGCAGTAGTATTGGGTGCCATTGCTACCGCAGCTCTGGGCGTTGGGGCATACACCGTAACCAAGAGAAAGAAGTAATTTATTTCATTGTAACGTATTTGTGATGTATAAGTCAGAAGAAGTCATTGTATCAGGAAAGATACAATGACTTCTTTGCGTTTTTGGTGTGCTTATTGAAAAATCATACTTGTGCAAAACGATCTCTCTGCATGACAGCAAGTTGGTCACATCGTTCGTTTTCGGGATGCCCGGCATGCCCTTTGACCCAGTGGAATGTGACTTGGTGCACTTCCAGCAGTGACAGCAGTCGCTGCCACAGATCTGCATTCAATGCCGGTTTTTTGTCGGATTTGATCCAATTTTTCTTTTGCCAGCTATATACCCAGCCCTTGTTGATGCTGTCGCAGATATATTTACTGTCAGTGGTAACTAAGACTGTACACGGTTCTTTCAGGGCGGAGAGGGCAGCGATGACACCGGATAGTTCCATGCGATTGTTGGTGGTTTCGGCAGCACCACCCGATAGCTCCTTTTCATGCTTGCCATAGCGGAGAATCGCTCCCCACCCACCCGGTCCTGGATTGCCGCTGCAGGCACCGTCTGTATAAATTTCAACAGTTTTCATAACACACGCTCCAATACGCCAATATAAGAAAAAAGTTTCCTGCATTTATTATACAATAAGAGTAGAAAAATGGCAATAGGCGAAACTGCTTTGCATTTGCAGGTGAGGGGGAACAAAGCAGAAAACACTGAAATCAATGTTGATGGCGCACAAAAATACTTGACCAATTGTGGAAAGTGTGGTATAATACGGTTATCCAAACAGGATTATATGTAGATTTTTGAAAGTAAATGTTGAAAGGAGCATTTCAAGCATGAAAAAATTGACAAGAATGCTTGCGGCGCTGATGATATTGACCATGATTGGAACATTGGCTGCGTGCGGCAACGGCGGAAGTGATAGCTCTTCTGCGGAGTCTTCTTCTGCAGATTCCGCATATAAGGAAAAAGATGACGTTACAGTTGACGCTTCTCTGGTAGATGAAATGGTTGCCGGTGATCCCGATATCAAGGGGCAGAAGATTTACTGGCTGGCAGACTATGACTTAAATCCGAAAAATAACCAGGATCGAAGCGTAGCATTGTCACTTTTTGAGGATAAATACGGTGCAAGTGTGGAGTATATTTCTTGTACGTCGGATACCAAGTTTGACACGTTGGCAAGCCGCATTTTGGGAGGCGACCCGGTGGATATGTTCCCGTATGAATGGGACGCTGTGCCGAATGGTGTAACAAAAGAACAGTATCAACCGTTGGATGATTATTTAGATCTTTCTGATGACATCTGGTCAGATATGTCTAGTGTTATTGAAATGTTTGAATATAATGGAAAACATTATGTTGTACCTTATTGTTTGTCTGATCCGCTTCTTATCACCTACAGCCGTTCCATGTGTGAGGAAAATGGTTTGGATGATCCCTATGAACTGTATGAGGATGGCGAATGGGATTGGGATACCTTCATGGATATGATGCAGACATTTGTTTCTAATGCTGGTGATGGCGAGACACGTTATGGAATCAATGGTTGGTTTGGTCAGGCAATGGTGCAGTCAACCGGTGAAACGTTTGTTACGTATGATGGGGAAACCTTCTCCAATAATATCAATAGTCCGGCGATTGAAGATGCCGAGAACATCATGGAAGAGATTATGAGTTTGAACATGTATGATCAGACATGGTATGGCTATTTGCCGGAAGATGGCTCTACTCTGTTCTTTGGCATGGCGGATTGGGCGCTGGGAACTTCGAATGTCAAACATGTACCGGATCCGGAGATCAACGATGAAGGTTTTGTTGAGGAAAACGATCTGATGATTGTACCTTTTCCCAAACAGCCGGGCACCGATGAGTATTATTTAAATTGTAATTTTGGCGCAAAGATGTTGGTCAAAAATTCGGATAAAGGCGATGCAGTTGCAGCGTATATAAAGTGCGAACGTATGGCGGCAATGATCGATGAATATCAGGATGCGGCAAAAGAAAAGGCGATTATTCCGGAGATCAATGCACAGGGTAAGCTGAAGACTTATGTAACAGAAGAACAGTATGATGCATTGCAGGAATATAAAGATCCGAGCAATATTACACCGGTATTCGACTTTGGTTATGGTATGGGAAGCAGAATGTACGGCGACGGTGAATATACTTATGAGACAAGAGGCGTCATGAACAACCTAACATCTGCACTGCTCAACGGGGATAAAGATTCTTGGGCAGTATTGCGTGATGAATGGTCGGCTGTGATTGATGAAGTGATTGATGGCTATAATAATCAGTAAGCCGTAAGTTAAATAGAACTTGTACTAATAGAAAAAAGGTTTTTCTGGAGACGGAAAAACCTTTTTTGTTTGCAAATCAAAGAAAAATGTGGTATAATAAGGGCACAAACAAGACGGAGAGGAGAGAGGATGAATGGATCCGTTGTTTCAGCCAGTCGCGGCGCTAAAGGGGATTGGAGAAAAGAGAGGACAGGCTCTGGCAAAATTGGACATTCATACTCCCTATGAATTGTTGTATCATATTCCCCGAAGCTATTTTGATTATCGGGAACCGATTGCACTGTCTGAGGCAAAGCTGGGAAACACTTGTGTGATTCGCATTCAGATCGTTCGGAAGTTGCCGCCGCAGTATATTCGGAAGAATATGACAATTTTTAAGGCTGTTGCAACAGATGGTATCATGGATGTGACGATCATATTGTATAATAATCCTTATGGATTCCGTGCGTTACAGGAAGGTACATGGTATCGTATGGCGGGAAAACTTCAAGGTAATTTGCTCCGCCGGGAAATGGCATCTCCTCATATTCTTCCGGATACTAGCAAACAGCAAATTTTACCCAATTATCCGTTGACAAGCGGTATCACATCGCGTATTATTATACAGGCGGTACGGCAGGCAATTCAGATTATGAAGGAAAGACCTTTTGACTGGATGCCAGAGACAATGCGGCAGGAACATCGGTTGCTGCATCTTTGGGAAGCATTGGAGCAGGCACATTTTCCCTCGGATATGGAGCACATGGAGGCGGCAAGACGTCGTTTGGCATTCGATGAGTTGCTGCAATTACAATTGGGCATGATGATGCGCCGGGCGGAAAATCGTACCAAAACAGCGTACAGGATGATTCCGAATACCATGATGGAAGACTTCTACGCCTCCCTGCCGTTTACTATGACAGATGGACAGCATTCTGCAGTAGAAGAGATCTTGCGCGATTTGTGCAGTAACTTTCCTATGAACCGATTGCTTCAGGGCGATGTGGGCAGCGGAAAAACTGTAGTAGCCGCTGCAGCGTGCTGTTTTGCTGCCAAAAATCAAATGCAGAGTGCACTCATGGCACCAACGGAAATTCTTGCAACGCAGCATTATCAGACACTTCAAACTCTGTTGGAACCTCTGGGAATATCTGTAGGATTGCTCACAGGTTCGATCCGTGCAAAGGAAAAGCGGGCAGTGTACGAAACATTGAAGTCGGGCGAATTGGATGTAGTGGTGGGTACTCATGCCATTTTTCAAAAAGATGTCACTTTTCGGAAACTGGCATTGGTGATCACTGACGAACAGCATCGATTTGGTGTGGCACAGCGCGCAATGTTAGCGGATAAAGGTGGTTTCCCGCATAAACTGGTTATGTCTGCTACACCAATTCCGCGGACATTGGCGCTGATGATCTACGGGGATCTGGATATTTCGGTACTTCGTGAACTTCCGAAAGGCCGTATGCCGATAAAGACATACGCTGTGACAGGAAAACTGCGGCAACGTGCGTATGGTTTTATCATTAAGCAATTGGAACTGGGACATCAGGGATATATTGTCTGTCCCATGATTGATGAACGAGATGAAAGCGAATTGCAGGCAGTCTGTAGCTATGCAGAATCGGTTCAAAAAGGTGCATTTGCCGCTTATCGTGTGGGACTTTTGCATGGGAAAATGAAAGCAGTGGAAAAAGAGCAAGTGATGGAAGCGTTTCGTGCGCATAATCTGGATTTGCTGGTTAGTACCACCGTAATCGAGGTTGGCGTTGATGTCCCGAATGCTACCATTCTGCTGATTGAAAACGCAGAACGTTTTGGACTTTCCCAACTTCATCAACTTCGCGGAAGAGTAGGAAGGGGCAACGCACAAAGTTATTGTATTTTGATGACGGATCATGTGACAGATGACTGCCGAGCAAGAATGCAGATTATGAGCCGTACGACAGATGGTTTTGCAATTGCAGAGGCAGATTTGCAGCTTCGTGGACCGGGAGATTTTTTTGGAGAAAAACAGCATGGTTTGCCGCCGTTGAAAATTGCGGATTTGTCTCATGATACGCAATTACTTCATGAAGTACAAGAGACGGCAAAAAAAATATTAAAAAAGGATCCGGCGCTTCAGCAAAAGGAAAACCGAGGATTGTATATCGAAGTTATGCGATTATTCCAACAAGAGAATGAAAACGGAAGAAATTGATAGCATCATTATGCAACGTGTAAAAAAACAGGTGTTGAAACTGTTCCAATTCCACAAAAGTCGTGCGAAAGTGATTTTTTTGAAAAAAATGCTTGACAAAGCCATTATGATGTGATATACTGTAATAGTCGCTGGTGAGACTGATAGAAAATCACCGGTCGAAAAATGTGGAAGCTTAGCTCAGCTGGGAGAGCATCTGCCTTACAAGCAGAGGGTCATAGGTTCGAGCCCTATAGTTTCCACCATATGGTCTGGTAGTTCAGTTGGTTAGAACGCTGCCCTGTCACGGCAGAGGTCGTGGGTTCGAA
>CASEVP010000005.1 GCA_949291345.1 uncultured Ruminococcus sp. | reverse complement strand
CAGTGGGAGCAACAGGCGCAACAGGGCCGACCGGTCCCACAGGACCATCTGGAGCAACAGGACCGACGGGCCCGACAGGACCATCCGGAGCAACGGGGCCATCTGGGCCCACAGGGCCATCGGGAGCAACGGGACCGACGGGGCCCACAGGACCATCCGGAACAACAGGACCGACGGGCCCGACAGGACCATCCGGAGCAACGGGGCCGACGGGCCCCACAGGACCATCCGGAGCAACAGGACCAACGGGACCAACCGGACCATCCGGAGCAACGGGGCCATCTGGACCGACCGGACCATCTGGAGCGACAGGCGCAACAGGTTCGAAGGGTGCAACTGGAGCAACTGGTGCAACCGGAGCAACTGGTGCAACCGGAGCGACAGGCCCTAAGGGTGCAACTGGAGCTACTGGTCCTGCTGGAAGCACAGGTCCACCCGGTGCGACTGGACCAAGGGCAACAATTACGCCGATCGCAGCCGTTGCAGATTCTGCAGATGAGACAGAAACGGCAAAACAGTTCAATCAGCTTCTTGCAAATATGCGTGCAGCAGGATTGTTGTCATCGTCTTGATAATAAAAACAAAGTGCAATGTCGAATTTTAGAAAAGGGGTTGTTCTTATGGGAGCAATCCCTTTTTTATGGAGAAAGCATTGCATTTTTTTTAGAAAAGAGGTATACTGTAGATAACAGTATCATCCGGAGATGAAAACCATTTGGCATGTAGTTAGTATAAAATTTGGAAGTGAGACAATTGCAGTATTTTTGGAGTACCAAAGAAAACATTCCTGAGGATATGGGATTTTCCTTATATCATATGCCACATTTGTTGTGGTTGGGTACAGTGATTGCGGCTGTTGTTGCAATGGCATTTCTTTGTCGTCAGTTGAAGCAAAAAAACGCACGTCGCATTTGTATTGGTATTGCATGGACAATGCTTGGTTTGGAAATTGGAAAAGATTTGGTACTTTGGATAATGGGGGAGTTTCAGCTTGCATACTTACCTTTGGATTTGTGTGGACTTTCTATTTTTCTGGAACTGACTGCGGTATATGTTAAGCATCCGCTTTTGTTGGAGTGTGTGTACAGTCTTTCTCTTCCGGGTGCCTGTTTAGCGTTATTGTTTCCTAACTGGATATCGTTACCGTTTTGGAACTTTTTTTCATTGCATGCTGTTTTGTTGCACGGACTTCTTGTCATGCTGCCGGTAATCTTGTTGTCAACCGGACAGCTTCATCCAAATTGGAAACGTATTCCCTTTTGTTTTTTTTGCATCTTTTTGGCTTGTATTCCTATTTCTGTTTTCAATCATCATTTTGGTACGAATTTTTTCTTTTTGGAACGACCTTCTGTCGGTTCCCCATTGGAATGGTTTGCAGCAGTATTCGGCAGTCATATTGTCGGCATGCCGATATTAATGGCAATAATATGGACAGGTATGTATGGAATTCCTATATGGATTTCTCACCGATTCACTCAAAATAAATCATAAAACGGACGAACTTGAAAAGAGTCTTTCCAAGTTTGTCCGTTTTTTTGATGATTGTGTCTAAAAGGATTCATACCATACCGTTTCCGAAAGTGGCTTACGTTCCGTTTTATATCGTTCGGAAGATTTTACTGTCTGTGGCTCGGCGTATCCAAGGCACAGAATTGCCACAGGAATATAACTTTCGGGTGCATGGAATTCCTCTTGTAAGATTTTGGGGTCAAATCTTGCCACCCACAGGGAACCCAGTCCTTGTTCTGTAGCTTCCATCATCATGTATGTTGTGACAATAGATGCATCAATTTCATAAATGCAGTGAGAATCAAAACTGCGTATCCAACAGTCGTTGACATCAGCATAGACAATGATCGCAGCTTTTGCAGAATATGCATTCTTAGTTAATGTTGCTTTTGCGATCTTTTCCAATCCTTCCGGGGATTGTACAACCAAAAGCCGTTGGGGCTGGTGGTTTTTACCGGTGGGTGCTAATCTGCCTGCTTCCAAAACGGCCTGTAGTTGCTCCGGTGCAATTGGCTTGTCCTGATAGGAGCGGATCGAGCATCTTTTCATTGCCAATTCAAAAAATGACATTTTCACAACTTCCTTTCTGACAGAGGGATTTTTGTAAAGATAGTATAGCATATCTTCTATTCAAAAGCAAGAAATTTTTAATTGCATTTTTATAACGGAAATTCTGCTGTCGATTGGAAGTAAAAAAATGAATATAAATTCCTTATTTTAAGTTAACAATTTAATTTGTATTTTGCTTAACATTTAGCATAGAATTAACATTGGCGGGATAACAAAGTTTACATGCGACTGCTATAATGAAATTGTTCCGAAAGGGAAATAAAATTGTAGGTGTGTTTCAAACGGGAACACAATTCCATGAAAACATGAATGGGAGTAGAGAAAATGAAAAAAAGTATGAAATTTGCAGCAATTGCTGCAGCAGTAAGTGTATTGGCAGGCAGCATGACTGGATGCGGGGGTGCAAGTGACACCATATCTGTTATTACACGTGAGGACGGATCCGGTACTAGGGGTGCATTTACAGAAATTTGCGGTATTGCAGAGGACGATACAGATAACACCGTTTCCAGTGCAGAAACCACAAACAGTACAGCAGTTATGTTGACTACAGTCGCAGGCAATACGGCTGCAATTGGTTATGTTTCGATGGGGTCATTGGATGATTCTGTGAAGGCGTTGAAAATCGAAGGGGTTGAGGCAACCACGGAAAATGTGGAAAATGGAAGCTATCCAATCTCTCGTCCGTTTAACTTGATTGTTAAAGATGGTGAGGCATTGAGTGATGCGGCACAGGATTTTTATAATTATATTTTAAGTACAGATGCAGCAAATGTAATTACACAAGAAGGCTATATTGCAGTTGGCACTGGTACGTATGAATCCAACGGTGCAAGTGGTAGTGTAGTCGTTGCTGGTTCTTCATCAGTAACACCGGTTATGACCAAACTGAAAGAAGCTTATGAGCAGATCAATGCGAATGTTACTGTGGATATTCAGCAGAATGATTCTACTACTGGTATAACCTCTACACAGGATGGCGTGTGTGATATTGGTATGGCTTCGCGTGAATTGAAGGAGTCTGAAACAGGTGTAGTGAGTGAGGTATTGGCGATGGACGGTATTGCCGTAATTGTCAATAAAGAAAATACCATTGATGGGCTGACAACAGAACAGGTAAAGCAAATTTATGTTGGAGAAATCACAGATTGGAGCAGCTTGACGTCGGAATAAGGAATTCCGAGAGATGTTCTCGGGAGGGAGTACATACATGAGAAAATATAAAGAATCCATCATGCGAATTGTATTTCTTTTAGCGGCATGTGTTTCCATATTGGCAGTGGTTTTAATTTGTGGTTTCCTCTTTGTCAATGGTTTTCCCGCTATTGTGGAAATCGGACCGTTAAATTTCTTAGGTGGCATGATCTGGAAACCTCTGGAAGGGGAATTTGGCATCTTCCCGATGATTATTGGCAGTATCTATGTTACGGGAATTGCCATTGTAGTTGGTGTACCAATCGGACTGCTTTGTGCCGTGTTTATGGCAAGATTCTGCCCGAAGAAGTTATATAAAGTATTGAAGCCGGCAATATCACTGCTTGCGGGAATTCCATCCATTGTCTATGGTTTTTTCGGATTGGTAGTGTTAGTGCCCATTATGCAGCAATTGTTCGGCGGCGGTGGAAAGAGTGTGCTGACAGCCGGAATTTTGCTTGGGATTATGATATTGCCGACGATTATAGAAATTTCCGAATCATCTATTCGTGCTGTGCCGGAAAGCTATTATGAAGGCTCCCGTGCGCTGGGGGCTACGCATGAAAGAAGTGTGTATTGTGCACTATTGCCGGCTGCAAAGTCGGGCATTATGGCAGGGATTATTTTGGGAATCGGTCGTGCCATTGGAGAAACCATGGCAGTTGTTATGATTGCCGGCAACCAGACGGTTATCCCCGATAGTTTGTTTGCAGGGGTACGGACAATGACTGCAAACATTGTTATGGAAATGGGCTATGCAACAGATCTGCATCGGGAAGCATTGATTGCAACAGGCGTTGTACTGTTTGTATTTATCTTGATTATTAATATTTGCTTCTCGTTGGTAAAGAAGAAGGAGAGCAAATGAGCGAAGAACAAATTGCATCGATTGTTGGGATCAATCATCAGACATTAAAACAAAAACTGGCATTGTATAAAAATCATCCCGGGTCTTTGGTAGTACTGATTATTACCGTTCTAGCAGCAGTCATCACCGCAGGTGTTCTGCTCAGTTTGGTTGTTTACATCATTGCAAAAGGTGTACCGAATATTAAACTTTCTATGTTTGAATGGAAGTATACGACAGAGAACAACTCGATGATGCCCTCCATAATCAACACATTGCTCATGACCATATTGACATTGTTAATTGCGGTGCCCATTGGCGTATGTTCTGCAATTTATTTGGTGGAATATTCAAATCGGGGCAGTAAATTTCAAATGCGTTTGGTAAAAATCATTCGTATGACAACGGAAACATTGCAAGGAATTCCTTCGATTGTTTATGGCTTGTTTGGATTTCTGGCCTTTGTCATTGCGTGTCATTTTAGTTACTCCCTTTTAGGCGGTGCGATTACAATGGCACTGATGGTTTTACCACTGATTATGCGAACGACAGAAGAGGCGTTGTTGAGTGTACCGGATTCGTACCGAGAAGGTAGTTTTGGATTGGGCGCCGGCAAGCTGCGAACAATTTTTAAGATTATTTTGCCAAGTGCTGTTCCCGGAATTCTGTCTGGTGTTATTCTTGCGGTGGGTAGAATAGTGGGAGAAACAGCGGCACTTATGTATACTGCCGGAACTTCTACAAATGTTTGTACGGGTTTTTTACAGCCTTGTCGTACATTAGCGGTGCATATGTACCAGCTGCTCTGCGAAGGAAAATACATGGAGGCGGCGTATGCTACAGCAGTTGTTTTGCTTGTTATGGTAATTTTGATTAATGCTCTGTCTACTTTTGCAGCAAAAAAATTAACAAAAAAATAGAAATTTTTCGCCGTTTGTCAGATATTTGTTTTTCTGTTCAGCATGTATTTTAATTATGAAAATGAGCGCAATTGTTTGGAATTGTATATTGATTCTCAGAAAGGAGATAACACAGTAAAAGTGGCTGTGTGAGATAATATGGCAAAATTTGAAATCCACAACATGGATTTGTATTATAGTACATTCCATGCACTTAAAAACATCAATCTGGATCTTCCAGAGCATCAGGTCAGTGCATTCATCGGACCGTCTGGATGTGGAAAATCCACTTTACTCAAATCTTTGAACCGTATGAACGATCTGGTAGAAGGATGTAAAATTACAGGAGATGTTCGTTTAGACGGAGAGGATATCTATGGAGATATAGATGTCAATGTACTTCGTAAACGGGTAGGCATGGTATTTCAGAAGGCAAATCCGTTTCCGATGAGTATATATGATAACGTTGCTTATGGACCTCGCACCCACGGGATTCGTGCCAAGGGGAAATTAGATGAAATTGTAGAGCAGTCGTTACGTGATGCGGCGATATGGGATGAGGTAAAAGACCGTCTGAACAAAAGTGCACTGGGGATGTCTGGCGGACAGCAACAGAGACTTTGTATTGCACGTGCATTGGCAGTACAGCCAGAGGTTCTTTTGATGGATGAACCAACGAGTGCATTGGATCCTATTTCCACATCTAAGGTGGAAGATCTTGTAATGTCTTTGAAGAAAGAGTACACCATTATTATAGTAACCCATAATATGCAGCAGGCAACGCGTGTATCAGATAAGACGGCGTTCTTTCTTTTGGGAGAAGTGATCGAATATAATGATACAGAACAATTGTTCTCAAAACCCAAAGACAAACGTACAGAAGATTATATTTCAGGGAGGTTCGGTTAATGAGAACATATTATGAGGCACAGCTTGCAACGCTAAACACGAATATGATTCAGATGGGGGCGTTGTGCGAGGACGCCATATCCGCTGCAATTCATGCACTGTTGGAAGACGATATGCAGCTGGCAGAAAAAGTGAAAGATACAGAAATGGAGATCGATCAGTACGAACGCGATATCGAACGTTTGTGCATGCGATTGCTGTTAATGCAGCAACCAGTGGCAACTGATTTGCGGATTGTGTCTTCTGCTTTGAAAATGATCTCTGATCTGGAACGAATTGGTGACCAAGCGTCAGATATTGCAGATATAACCAAACATGTGTCATTCCGTGATTTTGAAAGTAAGGTGCACATCAAGGAAATGGCAAAGGCTGCAATTATTATGGTGACTGACAGTGTCGATTCTTATGTTAAACATGATGCGGAATTAGCAAAGACGGTAGCAGAACAAGATGATAAAGTTGATGAATTGTTTTTAAAGGTGAGAAACGAACTGGCAGAATTGATTCGGAACAACCAGGAAATGACTGAAAGTGCACTGGATTTGCTAATGATTGCAAAGTATCTGGAGCGAATAGGGGATCATGCGGTAAATGTATCAGAATGGGTAATTTACGCTGTGACAGGTGACTATGTCAAATGAGAAAAAAGATAATCTCACAAAATATAAAGTCCTTCAGTAGTTAATTTGCGTTGTTATTGGATAAGCTGGTGAAATGTATAGAAATCCGCTTTTGACTGCATCTGATGAAAGATCTTGAGATGCAAATTTTGTTTGATGTTGTGTTACTAGAAAAACTTGACGAATTGGTGGATTCATGTT
>CASEVP010000004.1 GCA_949291345.1 uncultured Ruminococcus sp. | reverse complement strand
ATCGGGATGATTTACTTTTGTGTATTGATGGTAGACCGGCAAGGGAATTTGGTTCACAGGGACAGAAAAAAAGCCTTGCATTGACGCTGAAACTGGCACAGGCACAGATTTATAGCCATAAACAACGGGAATCGCCAATTGTACTTCTTGACGATGTCATGGGGGAACTGGATGATGCACGTCAAAAAGTGGTTTTGGATATTGTGCGGGGGATGCAGGTGTTTGTTACGACGTGTCACCCCGAATCTGTTTTTTCCCCGATTCGTGGAAAGCGGTTTTTGTTGAAAGAGGGAAAATTAACAAAAGCAGATTAAAATATCCCGAAATTGCGTGAAAAAGCGTTTTCCACAGAGTGTTGAAAACGTTGTGGAAAACCTGTGCAGAGGTGTGAAAAGTTGTGAAACAACAAAAAAATAGCAGGAATTCGTCGTTTTGTTTCATGTTTCACGTGAAACAATGAGACGGAAACGCAAAACAATGCAATAGATAGAAGCAGTGGGAAAATACTGTTAGGGTGTTTCTTACGGCTGATGAAATAGAGCGGCAGCAGACAGCAGAAACTGCATATGCGGCCGCAGGTGTCTGTATTCCGTGCTGTCAGGGAAGGAAACAGACACAAGGAAGGAAGGAGCTTTATGACAGAAGAAATGAAGGAAATTGCACAGAATTATGATGAGAATCAGATTCAGGTGCTAGAGGGATTGGAGGCAGTACGAAAACGACCGGGAATGTACATTGGTTCAACTGGTCCGAAAGGACTGCACCATCTGGTCTATGAAATCGTGGACAACGCAATTGACGAAGCGCTGGCAGGTTTTTGTACCGAGATCATTGTGGATATTTTGCCGGAAAATGTGGTACGCGTGTCAGACAACGGGCGAGGAATTCCGACGGGTATTCACCCGAAAGAAGGAATTTCAGCGGCAACTGTGGTGTATACGATTTTGCACGCTGGCGGAAAATTTGGCGGCGGCGGCTATAAAGTTTCCGGTGGTCTGCACGGGGTTGGCGCTTCAGTCGTAAATGCATTGTCGGAGTGGCTGAAACTAACCGTAAAAGATGGCAGTCATGTACATTATCAAGAATTTCACAGGGGCAATTATAGTGAACCGATTCGAATTATTGGAGATACAACAGAAACAGGTACGACTGTCGAATTTAAAGCAGATCCTGAGATATTTGAGGAGACAACAGAATATGACTATGATGTGCTGCTCAAACGTCTGCGAGAACAGGCATTTTTAAATGCCGGAATCCGTATTATTTTTTCTGATAAGCGGAATCCGGAACAACCACAGACAGAGATACTTCACTACGAGGGTGGTATTCGCCAGTTTGTGGAGTATTTGCATAAAAAGCGTGGCTTAGAATCCCTTTCGGAAGATGTAATATATATTTCTGGCATGGACGGTGATTCATTTGCTGAAATTGCTATGCAGTATAATGACAGTTATAATGAAATGATTCTCTCCTTTGCAAATAATATTCATACAGCGGACGGCGGCACGCATGAGACCGGCTTTAAAAATGCCTTAACAAAGGTACTCAATGAATATGGCAAAAAATTTGGATTGCTGAAGGATGGTACACGTTTGATTGGCGAGGATGTCCGAGAGGGATTGACAGCAATTGTGTCCGTGAAGCTGACTGAGTGCGAATTTGAGGGACAGACAAAGGGAAGACTTGGCAATCCGTCAGTTCGTCCTTTTGTGGAAAAAATGGTCTTTGATAAATTGATGAGCTACCTGGAGGAAAATCCGACAGTGGCACGGGCAATTTTTGATAAGAGTTTGTCGGCGCAGACCGCGCGGGAAGCGGCGAAGAAAGCAAGAGAAACTGCACGCCGAAAATCAGCGATGGAGAGTGCGTCCCTGCCGGGAAAACTGGCAGATTGTCAGGAAAAGAGCACAGAGGGTACCGAACTGTATATTGTCGAGGGAGATTCTGCGGGTGGTTCCGCAAAAGAGGGCAGAGACAGGCGATATCAGGCGATACTGCCGCTCTGGGGTAAAATGTTAAATGTGGAAAAAGCAAGAATCGACCGCGTATACGGGAATGAAAAATTAATGCCAGTGGTAACAGCACTTGGTACGTCCATCGGCGAGGATTTTGATATTCAGAAACTGCGCTACGGCAAGGTGGTAATTATGGCAGATGCCGATGTCGATGGTTCGCATATCCGTACGTTGCTGCTGACATTTTTCTTTCGTTTTATGCGGCCGCTGATTACAAATGGAAATGTCTATCTGGCTCAACCGCCGCTTTTTAAGGTGTCTCGCGGCAAAAAGTATAAGTATGCTTTTACTGATCAGGAACGAGATAAATATATTGCTGAGATGGCAGATGAAGATGGAAATAGTTCTAAAGTGAATGTACAGCGTTATAAAGGTCTTGGTGAAATGAGTGCGGAACAGCTTTGGGAAACCACAATGAATCCTGAGACACGTTCAATGATACAGGTAGAGATGGAAGATGCGGAAAAAGCAGATGAAATTTTTACAATTTTAATGGGAGATAAAGTAGCACCACGTAAAGAATTTATTGAAAAAAATGCCAAATATGTTGAGAATTTAGACGTCTGAGGAGGCTTTATGGAAAGAAGTGCAAAATTGCCTGTATTTGACCAGACGGCGCCGTATACCATTCCTCTGTCATATTATGCAGAAGGGTTTCGGGCGTTTCAAAAAAAATATTATTTGCATCGAAACTATATAATGGCTGGTATTTTTTGCCTGCTTTTGGTAACATTTGTGGTTTCTGCCGTTAGAGCACCGGAAAATAAACTGACATACTTTTTAATTATGCTGTGTTTGGCTTGTCTGTTTTTGCTGTGGTATAATCCTCGAAAACAACGCCGCATGGTACTGGATGCGGTTCGGGAACTGGAAGGTGATCAGTATTCTGCTGTATGTGATGGAAAAACGCTTTGCATACAAACATTGCCACAAGATGGTTCTGATGATGATGCAAAAGAAGAGGGCAGCGGCAGAATTCCGGAATCTCGTATTCAGCTTGATTCAGCATGGGTACAAGAATTTGCAGCATTTTATTTCATATGTAAAGGAAAAGAACTCTTTTATATACTGCCCAAGTCCGCAATTGGAACGGTAATGGCAGTAGATGCAATCGATATGCAGAATGGGGATGAAACTGGTTTGGAGACAGCATCCGATGAAGATGCGGGGATATAAACGCACGTAAACGGATGTTTCACGTGAAACAAAACACAACTGGAATAGAAATAGGTTGATAAAATGGAAAAGAATACAAATACGGAAAAGGAAAATTATTTTACCAACGGAAAACAGAAGATTGTACCGGTGGAGATCGGAAAGGAAATGAAAGATTCCTTTTTGGCATATGCTATGTCAGTCATTGTATCTCGTGCTTTGCCTGATGTCCGTGACGGTCTCAAACCTGTACACCGTCGTATTTTATACACGATGTATGAAAAAGGGCTGACACCGGATAAGGCATACCATAAGTGTGCCGATACGGTCGGATCTGTTTTGGGTAGCTATCACCCGCATGGTGATGCATCGGTATATGATGCGTTAGTACGATTGGCACAGACATTCTCTATGCGTTATGTGCTTGTGGATGGACAGGGTAACTTCGGTTCAGTCGATGGAGATCCCCCTGCAGCATATCGTTATACAGAGGCAAGAATGTCAAAGATTGCCACAGAGATGCTGACAGACATCAATAAAGAGACAGTGCCGTTTGTTCCAAACTATGATGATCGACTGAAGGAACCTGCTGTACTTCCTTCTCGTTTTCCCAATATATTGGTAAATGGTTCAGTAGGAATTGCCGTGGGTATGGCAACCAATATTCCACCGCATAATCTAGGTGAAGTGATTGACGGCATACATATGCTGATTGAAAATCCTGATTGTACGATGGATGAACTGATGAGCTGCATACAGGGGCCTGATTTTCCGACTGGCGGTATCATTATGGGGCGCAGCGGTATACGTGCGGCATACGGTACAGGAAAAGGCCGGATCACACTGCGTGGACAAACCCATTTTGAAGAAGTAAGGGGCAGAAAATCAATTGTTGTCACAGAGATTCCCTATCAGGTGAATAAAGCAAGACTGATTGAATCCATTGCATCGTTATCGAAAGATAAGCGAATTGAGGGAATTCATCATATTCAGGATGAATCCAGCCGAGAAGGCATGCGAATCGTTGTAGAATTGAAAAAAGATGTGAATGAGCAAATTGTACTCAACAAGTTGTTTTCATACACCCAGTTACAGGATACGGTTAGCGTAAATATGCTGGCTTTGGTAGATGGGGAACCCAAGACGCTGACGCTCAAACAGGTTCTGGAACACTACCTGCAATTTCAAGTGGATGTCATCACCAATCGTACAAAATTTGATTTGGAAAAGGCAAAGAAACGTGCTCGTATCCT
The DNA here is from genome assembly GCA_949291345.1 of uncultured Ruminococcus sp. Taxonomy (GTDB): domain Bacteria; phylum Bacillota; class Clostridia; order Oscillospirales; family Ruminococcaceae; genus Ruminococcus_C. Next base: position 25,350 of record CASEVP010000004.1, on the reverse strand, counting down.
ACAGGGCTTTTTGGTTGCAATTGACCATATTGATGAAGTTATTGCCATATTACGCAGCAGTAAGACGATACCGGAAGGAAAAGCACGTCTCATGGAACGCTTTAAGGAAACGGATATGTCTACGCTGCTGGACCGTGCCGAATATCCATTGGAAGAATACCATCTGGAGCATCAGGTGGGGTTGACGGAAGAACAGGCAGAAGCCATCGTTCAGATGCGTCTGGGTGCACTGACAGGTATGGAACGGCAGAAAGTGACGGAAGAATTGTATGGTCTGATGCAGAAGATTATTGAACTGATGCATATACTGCATGAAAAGCAGCGGGTGTACGAAATTATTGAAAACGATCTTGCAGAGATTCGGCGTAAATTCGGCGATGCGAGACGCACACAGATCGAATCAGTGGACGGTGAAGTAGACATTGAAGACCTGATTCCTGTGGAAGATTGTGTTGTGACATATACAGATAGTGGATATATCAAACGTATTTCTGCAGATGTATATAAGAGCCAGCGTCGCGGCGGCCGCGGTGTAACCGGAATGAAACAGCGGGAAGAAGATTTTGTCAGCGAGTTGATGATCAGTTCTTCACATGCGAATATTTTGTTTATTAGTAACCTTGGTATTATGTATAAGCTAAAATGTTACGAATTGCCTGAGGGTTCCAAGAATGCACGCGGCACCAATATTGTGAATCTTCTTCCACTGAATGCAGGTGAAAAAATTGCTGCTGTGTTGACAACGCCGGATTTTGATGATGGAAAATATCTTGTGATGATCACCAAATTCGGAAAAATCAAGCGGACTGCACTTTCTGCCTATAAGCATGTACGAAAGAATGGTCTGATTGCAATTGGACTAGATGAGGGTGATGAAATCGCCGGTGTACGGCTGACCAATGGCACGAATCGGCTGTTTGTGGCAACACGAAACGGCATGGCAATTCGAATTGATGAAAATGATGTGCGGCCAATGTCTCGTTCTGCACACGGTGTAAAAGCCATTACACTGCGAAAAGGAGACGAAGTGGTTTCGATAGCAAGAGAACGGGAAGGCGCAGCATTGCTAACGGTGACAGAAAACGGCTATGGCAAGAAAACTGCCCTTTCCGAATACAGAATGCAGTCCAGAGGCGGTCTTGGCTTGACCAATTATAAGGTGGATACAGAACATGGCAATGTTTGTGGCATTAAAGTTGTGGATGAAACCGATGATTTGATGTTCATTTCCAGTGATGGCGTTATTATTCGAGTGCCGTGCAGCGAAATTCGAGAAATGGGACGAACGGCAAAAGGCGTTCGTGTCATGCGTGTCAATGAAGGGCAGAAGGTAGTTGCCTTTACTAGGACGGATGCAGTACAGGATGAGGAAGAAACAACAGCCGAAACATCGGAAAACACTTCAGATACGGAAACCGAAGAAGAGAAGTCATAAGCAGAAATGATAAACAGTAATACCGCACAATAAACCATTTTGGAATTGTGCGGTATTGCTGTATCAATTGATGTTTCACGTGAAACAAAATAGGAGAAAATTTATGACAATTTGGAAAAAACGATGTCTAATAACCCTAGGGAGCTTATTTTTACAGATACTGCACTGGTTGATTTATCAGTGGACGGCATTTCCAGTACAAATGCTGCTGTTGACGCCATTGTTGTTGTGTGCGGCATACCATGTTTGCCAATCAGATACAATAGAAAATCGTGGGATAAGCCGAAGAAATGTGTTTTTTTGGGGTGTGCTGATGCCATTGTTCATTGCAATGCTAGTCAGCGTAATATGTTATGTGCAATCGCCAAGTATGGCACTGTATCACTCGTCAGCTGAGCCTATCGTTGGTGTAGTACAAATGATGGCACTGTATGCAGGAAGAACGGTACTAACGTCCATGTATTTGCTGATATTTGCAGGACTGGATGGTATATTGTTGTATTTGCAGGATAGGCGGCAAGAGAAAAAGGTGCAGGGAGGGACGTCATGATCAAATGGATGATGGTTGCGATCATAGTTATAGCCGTAGTGATCTGGTGTCTGATTGAACAGCATCTTCTGGTATGTCATCGAGAGGATATGCAATTGCAGGAGCTGCCAGCAGAATGGGAAAACACGAGAATCGTACATATTAGCGATTTGCACCATCGCAAAATGGGAAGGGACAACTGCCGAATAGTGCAAAAGGTATGGAAGATGCATCCAGATTATATCGTTATAACGGGAGATTTGGTTTCCAGAAATGAAAAAACAACAGATGATGCGGTGCAGTTTGTAGAAAAGTTGGCAAAGTTATGTCCGGTCTATCTTTGTCCAGGTAATCATGAGTTAGATTTACCGCCGGATCAGCTGGCACAACTGCGCAATGGAATCGAAGCGGTAGGCGGAAAATATCTTTGGAATACAACAGCATGTTTGGAACAACCGGGAAAAACACATAAAATATATCTGAGTGGAGCTGCGTTATCCAGCCGAATATATCGGGATGAAGATCGAAAGTTTCGGCATTTGGAACGATATACGGCAGAAAGACTGGAAACGGAGTTAAAAAAGCCAAAAGGATGTACCATATTGCTGGCGCATAACCCGTTACTTTTGGACACATACGCAGATTGGGGCGCGGACTTGGTACTAAGCGGGCACGTACATGGTGGAATCATAAGGCTGCCATTTCTGGGGGGAATATTGTCACCAGAGCGGCGATTTTTTCCGAAATATTCCAAAGGAAAATATACAAAAGGAAAGACAAAAATGTATGTATCCGGCGGTATTGGAAAACTGCGTCTGTGGAATCCGCCGGAGATCGTATGTCTGACCCTGCATAAGCAGGGAGAGAAGAATTAAGAATGTGTTATTGCCAAAGTTTCTGGAACAACTGCCAAAGGTAATAGATGAGTCCATAAAGAATGGATGCACTGGTACCGTAAAGAATAACGGGACCGGCTAGAGAGAAAATTTTAGTACCTATGCCAAGGATCCAGCCTTCGGAACGGGATTCCATAGCAGAGGAAACAACGCCATTGGCAAAACCAGTGATCGGCACAAGTGTACCGGCTCCGGCAAATTTTCCAAGTTTTGCGTAAAGTCCGAGACCAGTGAGTAATGCACTCAGTGCAACAAGTCCAATGGATATCCATGCAGAAGCAGTCTTGTTGTCGATGCCCCAGAATTCTGTCAAAATGTGAATTCCAATTTCACCGATGGTACAGATAAGTCCGCCAATGCAAAAGGCAAGGGGAATATTTTTCCAAGATTTTGATTTCGGAGCAGTTTGTTTTTGCATGGTTTCATAAAGATCTTTTGAGATATTCATATGAAGTGACCTCCTTTCGGAGATAGTATGGGCAGAAAACAGGGAGAATATACCGATTTAAAAAATTGTCCCAATGGGGCAATTTTTTTATCATTATAGGCAATACTGTAAAAGATACCTAATAAAAAAATACGTCTATCTACTGTTGTTTTGACTTTGCAAAAGCAGATTGTACGACGAATGCGAAACATTGCCTGTCTTTGTATGGAAAAGATGTCGTTGATGTGTTGTAATGTTGTGTACAAGTGCAGTTGTGTATAAACAAACGAATACCGGGAATACTACAGGCGAGGTGATATATGTGATACGCAATCTTGCAAGAGGTGTCATCCAAATGCCAACGCCGCCAAAAATTGTTGGATATGCGGCAGTCGCCGGAAAAAAAGAAGGCGATGGTCCAATGGGCAAGTGCTTTGATCGAATAGAACCGGATGCTTATTTTGGAAAAGAAACATGGGAACAAGCGGAAAGTACCATGCAAAAGGAAACACTGGAACTGGCATTGCAAAAAAGCGGACTGCAAGCTGGCGATATTGGGTGTATCTGTGCCGGTGATTTATTAAATCAGTGTATTGGTTCAACATTTGGATTGCGGTCGTTTGGAATTCCGATGCTGGGTGTGTATGGGGCATGCTCAACAATGGCAGAAGGATTATTGATTGCATCTGTCCTTGCGGAGAGTGGAGCGGCATCCTACACGGCTGCGGTAACTTCTTCGCATTTTTCCACAGCGGAGAAACAATTTCGATATCCATTGTCCTACGGCGGACAAAGACCACCTACAGCACAATGGACGTGTACGGCATCCGGTGCTGTTCTGCTTGAACAACAGGACGGTATAAAAGGCGGTGTATGTGTAACTGGGGCATGTGTAGGGAAAATTGTAGATCTTGGTGTGACAGATGCCAATCATATGGGAGCGGCAATGGCGCCCGCAGCAGCAGATACCATTGTGCGCTATCTTCAAGCAACAGGCACGCAACCAAGTACCTATGATGCGATTGTAACCGGTGATCTGGGTGTTGTAGGCAGTACTTTACTCTGTGATCTGGTAATGAAACAAGGTTATGATATTTCAAAAGTCCATCATGACTGTGGTGTTATGATGTTTGATGCAAAAACACAAGATACCCATGCCGGCGGCTCAGGATGCGGTTGCAGCGCAAGTTTGCTGTGTGGACATTTTCTGCCATTGCTGCAACAGGGAGAGTTGCATCAAATTCTCTTCACTGCAACTGGTGCACTGCTTTCCACAACAGCTTCACAACAAGGGGAAAGTATCCCCGGAATTGCACATCTGGTTGAATTGACTCGCCTGCATGTCTAAATGATAATAAAAAAGTACAATTGAGACGGAATAAAGCAAGAGATTTCCGTGTCATACGGAAAAAATAGAGAAAAATCTTGTTTTCCACAATTTTTTGTTGAAAAATGGAAAAAATTGTGGAAAACACAAAAATAAAAGGAGAAATTTATGGAAATGATCAAAGATATCCTCTGGGCATTTCTGACAGGTGGAATACTCTGTGCCGTTGGGCAGGTATTGATTGACTACACCAAATTGACGCCTGCCCGAATACTAACCGGTTATGTAGTTGCAGGTGTGGCATTGTCAGCAATTGGACTGTATCCCAAGCTGATCGAATTAGCAGGGGGCGGCGCGAGCGTTCCATTAACAGGTTTTGGAAACACACTCGCAGAAGGTGTGCGGCAGTCAGTTGATGAAAACGGATTTCTAGGGATTTTTATGGGTGGATTGACAGCATCATCTGCGGGAATCACTGCTGCCATGGTATTTGGAGTTGTCTGTGCTGCCATATTTCGTCCTAAACAAAAATAAATTTATTCTATCAATGCAATTATATTTTTAAAAAAGCAATTTCCAATGAGAGAATAACAAAAAAGTGAATCCGTATACAAAAATCGACTATTTTTTTGTGCAACAATACAAAACTAAAAAAAATACTTGACAATTGCTAAAAAATACAGTATACTAATATAGTCGCAGGAATGCAGAAAACGTTGAAAAACAGTTCTGCCTGTAGAATGATGTGGCGGCATAGCTCAGTTGGCTAGAGTACTCGGTTCATACCCGATTGGTCGCTGGTTCGAATCCTGCTGCCGCTACCATACGGCCCGTTGGTCAAGAGGTTAAGACATCGCCCTTTCACGGCGGAATCATGGGTTCGATTCCCGTACGGGTCACCATTACAAAATTCCGAAAGTAACGTTTTCCGTTATTTTCGGTTTTTTTATTATCCCTAAATTATTACTTCAAAATCCGTCGTGTTATTGTGATGCAGGATATTTTAAAAAATTGTATTCTTCAGAAACTATATAGAAAGATTCGATATTGATAGACAAATGAATTTAATTGATAAAAAATAAAATTGCACAAAATTGAAAATAATATATAGAAGTTATATTGGAAAACTAATGTGATTTCTGCATTAGTTTTTAGGGTTCATTTGATTCCATGTGATGTTCAATTTCAAACACTCGAAAATAACGTGTTACGTTGTTTTTGAGTGTTTTTTCTTTCTCAACCATCCGAATAAATTTGTATGCTTGTATCTTTCTCTAATTGTGTGTATTGTTATATTAAAGAAGAAGCTGGAAATAAAACAATATTGCTTTAAATTTTACACTATCAAAGGTGCGAGAAAAACTTTTTAAATTGAATGAGAAAAAAAGAATAAAAAATGGAGGGATAAACTGAAAAATGGAATAAAAATAAAAAAATAGGAGTAAAACGTAATTTCCAGATTTTGAGAATAAATAATAAAATGAAAAAATAAACCAATAGAAAAACAAAAAAATTATTAATTTGTTATGCTATAATAAAAAACTACCAAAAAACTAATAAAATTGGCAAAAAACTTTTACATGGAAATACTAGTTAAGAAGGGAACTTCATCAATCGGATTTTTCATAAAATTATATGAAAACAAATTATTGATATCGTATATAATGCATATAAATTGAAATAAATATGAAAAATTTGATTTGTTATTCATAAAGAAAACATGACAAAAAATCCTATATTTTTCGTTTATTATGTATATAATTAAAGTATATTTGTTATAAATATATATCAAATTATACAAAAACCAGAGACAAAGTTTGGATTGTTCTACGAAAAAAATGACAAAGGAATGAAATTGCTGTTTGATTCATTGACAAGAGAAAATGCGAGTGGTATAATGAACGTAACATCAAAGAAGATAACGTGAAATAGGATAAAATTGCATATAATATAGATGTAAATAAAAAGATACATATTGGATAGAAAGGCAATGGCAGAGACAATGACAAAGAAAGAGCTTCGAAAGCTGAAAAAAATTGAACTGTTAGAATTGATGCTTGCCATGCGTAAGGAATTGGATTCCGCATGGGAAAAGAATACAAAACTTGAGGAGCGTATCCGGCAATTAGAGGCAGAGGAAAACGCACGCAGACAGACGGAGGCAGAAAAGGAAATGAATATTATGATGCAAAAGTTAGAAGATGCAGTGAGAGAGAAAATTGAAAAGATAAAGCAGGATGTCGAAGAAAAGGGAAAAGATAATCAGAAGGCATCTGAAAATGCAGGGAAACATGCATAGAGGGAATGAGCGATAAGATGGAACAGAATCAAAATTTTCCAAGTGCGGATCAGATCCGTGCAGAATGGAAGCGACTGCGATATCGAAATTCATTCTTGCATATGCTTATAAGTACCATATCATCACTGGTAGTGGTTGCGGCAATTGCAGTATTGATTTCGATATTATTTTTACCTGTTTTACGAGTGATGGGAAGCAGTATGGAACCTACGCTGACCAACGACCAGTTGGTAATCTGCCAGAAAAGCGGTGATTTTCAGAGCGGAGACGTGGTTGCATTTTATTATAATAATAAAATTTTACTCAAACGTGTTATCGGCGTATCTGGAGATGTGATTGATATTCAAGACGACGGTACAGTTTATGTGAATGGTAAAGCGATTGATGAACCCTACTTAAATGAAAAAGCGTTCGGCGAGTGCGATATTACTTTGCCCTATCAGGTGCCGGATCAGCGTATTTTTGTCATGGGCGATCATCGTGCCACTTCCGTGGACAGCCGCTCCAGTACAGTGGGTTGTATCTCCGAGGAGGCAATCGTGGGAAAGGTTTTTTTACGAATCTGGCCTATATCGGAAATTGGTTTATTGACCTGAAGATTGTATGCTTATGAATTTGTCATAAAGGAGGGTTAATATGGACTTTAATCGAAAGATTATGTCTTTTCTTAAAAAGAATCAAATGCAAAAGAAAAAGACAATTTTTACTGTTTTTCTTTCTGTGCTGATGGTGCTTTGTGTTGTCAGCAGTCTGATTATGCCTGCAGTTAGTATGACAATTGACGCAATACAAAGTAATCTGCTGATGACGGATGACCCCAATTTGATGGGAGCAGCACCGGATGATGCACCAGATGCCTTAGATATTACCAGCGGTACTTTTTACGCAACGGCTTCGGTAGATGGCAATATCATTTATAATACATATCCGAATGGCAGTACAGATGATTATATCATTACGGGAAATCAAGCAGAAATTCAATTTGATTTAGAGTATACAATGTCTGATGCAGTAGATCAGCTTCCGGCAGTGGGACCGCATTTGTATATGCAGATTGATCGCCTTTTGACTGACAGCGATGCTTTTCAGCTTGGTTCTGCAAATGGTAACGTACTGGACGGCGATTACGATTTAATGATTCCAGCCGGAGATTTTCAGATTGAAGACGGATATATTAAAATTACGCTCACTTCTGCGTATATTGATTATTTGAAGACGCAGGGCGGTAATCTGAAAGGTACGTTAAGTTTTTCCGGGGCGGTAAATCGCAGCGACACAGAAGATGGTGATCGAAATCTATCATTTAATGGGCAAGAAATTACAGTGCAATTTGAAGACCAATATCCTGAAATCTCTCAAAAATCAGGACAGATTGATGATAATGACGGTACAATTGACTGGACAGTGACCATTAATAATTCATACGGTATTGATTTAAGCAGCTATACTTTCTCAGATACGATGCTTGGTGATATTGACGTATCGTTGGCTGATAATACAAGCATACAAGTAAATCCGCCTGCTGCTGCTCAAGTTACCGGAAAAAACATCGTATTTACTTCAGACTCCAAAAATGCACCAACAATCACCATTACTTATACCACAAAAATGACAGAAGATCAATTAAGTGCGAATGGAAATGTAACAAATACAGCAAAGATAACAAAAGGAGAAATAGAAAGTTCGAAAACCGGAAGTGTATGGCTTAGCAATCCGTTTGGTTTGAATAAATCTGGTCAGCCAAATTATGATACGAAAAAAATTGACTGGACAATTACCATTGATAGTTATTACGGTGTTTCGTTGGATGGTTATTGTATTGAGGATGTGAATATTCCGTCTAACGCCGCATTTACGATATCTCCTGAAGGTGCTTCCTTAACACTGGATAATGGAAAGTGGAGACTTTCCGGTACAGGAAGTGCAAAACAAGTAACGATTCAATATGCGACTGATGTTACTGATACGAATAATACCACAACGCAGAACAACACTGTAAAATTAGAATATCCCAGCGGCTCTCCTACAGGAAATGAAGAGACGGCAGATGCGACTTATAAAAAAGAAAGTGATTTGATCAATTTCACAAAAAGTGCTGAAAATTATCATCCAGATGCGCATGAAATTACATGGAGTATCACGGTAACACCAGAATGGCTTGTGAATGAAAATCAATTTTACAGTTTAAAAGATTATACACTGACAGATGGCGCATTTGCAGGATTAACGCTCAATGACCTCACATTTGAACCGAGTTGGCTTAACCTGAATGACGGGCAAAAAGTAACTTTAGAGAACGGTACATTAACATTTCATTCTGATGTTCGGCAAAATGTGACGATTCGTTACAATACGAAAGTTGATTTTGGAACAAGTACAGATGCTGTGACTGTGACAAATAGCATAGAAGATAGTAACAATCATACTACCACAGTTTCGACAGCAGTGACTCCCAGAAATTCTTTCTCTAAGAAGCTGAATAGTTCTTCTACAAAAACAGAAGCCAATAGCGGTCAGCTTTCGGAAACCTTAAACTGGCAGGCTGAGATTCTTTGGGATGGTGACTTTGCCAACTTATTTATGGAGGATACGCCCGGTGTGACAGTCAATGTAACAAGCGGCGTGAATGCAAGTCATACATTAAAAGAGGGTACAATTCAGGTATATGCCAAAAAAGGACAATATGATGCAGAAATACCAATAGATAGTTCAAATTATATTGTTACCTCAAACCAAAATAGTTTCAATATTCAGTTTAAAGAAAATAATATACTAGACACTGAGGGATATAATTATGTAAGAATTACATACGACACAACTGTAACGATGGACTCTGTTCTGGGAAATGAAAATGCATTTGCAAATGGTTCAATTGTGTATACTTTTTCAAACAAAGGTTCATTCAACGGTGTGACTGACGATGGTACAGATGGAAATAACACTTATACATTTACGCGGACGAATCCCGAAATGAATGAAAAAGCGGACATTGTGGTAACAAAACAATGGAACGACCAGAACAATGCCGCAGGCAGCCGGCCGGATCATGTAAAATTAAAAATAGAATATAAGAAAAAGGTGGGCGATAAGTGGGATGTTAACTGGCATTATGTAAGAGGCAGTGAAAATCAATATCTATTTTTTGATGAAACTTCCGGTGCAGATAATACCGCTTATAATACCGCTTCCGATTTTGTATATGAACTGAATGCAGAAAATAACTGGATGATGAATTTTGTAGATCTGGGGCTTCCAAAGAGAGAATCAAAAGCCAATGCAGATGGTACGCAGGGTACGATAACAGAATACTGTTATCGAGTCACCGAAATAGAAGCCGGCGGAATTACGATATCGAATAACTTTTTCAGGGTATCTAACGGCTCCTATGAAGTTACTTATCAGGCAAATGACGGAGCATCGGCGTATAATGATGGTATTTCTTCCGGAAATATGAAAGTATTCAATACCTTCCGCAAAAATATTGATATACAAGCCAAGAAAACTTGGGAAGGTAATGGAGAAAAATATCCTGTTACCGTGAAGTTGCAGCGAAAATGTGATGAAATTCATGATTGGCATGATTATACACCGGACAACGGCGTCGGTACAGTAGTACTGAATGAAGATAACCACTACACATATGACGGATGGACAAATCTGCCTGCCATGGATGTAGAAACAAACGCACAGGGCAGCAAGCTGCATGTACATTGTCGGTACAGAATCGTAGAAGTATCCTTTGATGGAACAGAAGTGACAGAGGATCATCAAATCATTCTGATGTATGACGATGCAAGTGATGTGATTGGATATTATGAAGTAACCCAGCGAGAGAGCAATGCGGCAGGTTCTGATTCCAACAACAATCTTCCGACACAACTTTTAGAGGTAAAGAACACTTTTTACAAGACGGAAGACATTACCATCACTGCCAACAAGACATGGAGTGATAATAATTACAAATTAAATGGCGTTATAGTACAATTACAACGAAAAGCAGAGGGGGCGGAGCCTGCAGATTGGGCCGCTTATCCGGATGCAGAGACTTCTGAAAAAACGCTGAATGAAGCCAATCGTTGGATGGATAGCTGGTCGAATCTTCCGAACCAAAAAATTGATGCAGACGGCAGCGTAACGAAATATACTTATCGATTGGTAGAAATCGGTGTAGTGACAGACAACGACACGGTGATTTTCAGCGATAAGGTGCATAATCAGAAAAAGTTTACGGTTACAGAAGATGGATATTATGAGATCAATTACTCAATCAACTCGTTAAATACAAATGGAACTGTCACAATTACGAATACCTTTAAAAAAGCAGGCACAACCAGTATTACACCGGAAAAAAAGTGGGAAGGTGATAGTGCGTATGCCAGCCAGAGACCGAATGTAACACTTGAATTACAGCAGCAGGTGGGCGATGGCGAATGGCAGCCTTTGAAAGGTACAGTGCAGGGCGGACAATTTGTTGCAGATGAAAATGAGAGTGTATATCGTATTACGTTGGATTCCAATCATACAGAAATAACTGACGTCAATGCATGGATAGGTACGACAATTTCTGGTCTGCCTAGTAGATTTATTTCTGTCAATGATCCGAATGATGGTACATATACAGAACAAACTTGTACGTATCGATTTGTAGAAGTTGTAACTGTGGATGGAACGGAACAGAAATTAGAAAGTGGTGATTCTTTTTCTGTCACATATGGAGATATCGATGGAAAATACACAGTAACCATAAACGGAGGTATTGTTTCTAATACATTTGAAGAAAATATCGGTATTGACAAAAGTATTGTAGATTTTAACGGAAATCCAATTTCTGTCATTGATAAAGACGATTTGGAAAATTACAAAAAGACCATAGATGGAAAAGAGTATTATGTATTTAACTGGATTGTGGAATATGACGGAAATAAGTCAGATCTGATTACACCGATATCGGATCAACTTCCTGAAGGTTTTACATTATGTACCGATAGTGATTGGGAAGGAAAACAATTGTATTGGAAAACTCCGAGTGATACAGATGCAACCTCTGCTATTACCGGAAAGGGACTTACTGCTTCTGATTATAAAGAAGGAAGAATTTTTGATGGTTATTATGAACAACCCGGTATGGTGTGGCCTGGATATGGATTTAACTGTGCCAGAGTGACAGATTCATTCCAAAGTGTGTTAGATCACTGGGATAGTGGGGAATGGTATTACTATGATACTGCTGCCAATAAAGTTTATTTTAATAAACCCTCTATGTGGGCGATGATGGCAGTTTGTTATGCCACAAAGATTGAGTGCGATGTTTTAGATGCAAAGGTGGCAATTGGAACTTATACCATTCGAAACTACGTGGTAAAGCTTAATAAAGATGGTACAGAAACAGATAAAACCGATGTTGCTTCGCTAACCATTGAAAACAACCAATCCAGAGGATTCATTACCAAAAACTATAGCGAGACATTGATTCCCGGCTATATCCAATACAGTTTGGATATCAACCCGCAGGGTAAGAATCTATCTAACGGAGAAACCGTTGATATCGAAGATCTTTTCAAAACCAATAGTTACTACGACCATGACTGGGATACCAGCAGCCAAGTCACAGAGCAAACCGAATATGGTGATAAACTGGTGGATATTCTAATGAATAGCATTCAAGTATATCAATATGATGCCAACGGTAACGAAACGCTTTTGCCGGCAAATGCATACACCTGTATTTTCCGGAATGGTGATGATGTCGAAAATGGTGCAGCTCTGCTGAAACTGACTGTGCCTGATGAAGCACATCTGCGTATTGTATATTCGTACAAGATCATAGCAAACGAAAATACACCGTCTGTTCTTAATGGTTGTAAAAGTTCAACCAGAGAAAATGGCAGATTTGTTGAAATGCGGCCTGGTCTTGTTCCGCCGGAGGGGGATATAATTGTATTCTCCAATACCGCAAACTTGACATCCGATAGTGCATCTGACATCAGTTCGCAAGATAATATTTCATATGAAGTATTTAAAGCAAGCGGTACCATTTCCACTAGCACGCTCCCGAAAGTTACAAAAGTCAATACAGGAGATTTTACCATCGATGATTTGAGTGCTACATTTTTGCTTGCAAAATATGAAAATGGTCTATGGTATTACGTAACAAATGTGGACGATAAAGGTACATTGACTTGGAGCACAGTCGGTCTGGAAGGCACAAAAATTCCTGGATTTGTTAGAGTTGGCACGGAAGATCGTGGTGTGGAAGACAATGCATTCAGAATTACTACTCCGAACGGTGCGGTTTTCTTAAATTTGGAGGAAAATGTTCTCTATAAACTTGTGGAAATTTCTCCCCCAAGTGACTATGAAGGTTCTAATCTGACAAGTGTTGACGGCAACACATTGGGAAAAGAATATGAAACACTGTTAAGAGGATACTTGAATGAAGGCATATATAATAGAGGTGGTTTGAACTACAAAATCTTTTTGGATAGCCATGTACATACGCACTACTTAGCATATAACAGCGTGCTGCAGTCTTCTGATTATCCGGAAGGCATTACGGCATCTCAAGTAATGCAGATTAAAAGCGGCGGTGATATTCAAATTCCGAATAATGAGTTGATTGATATTACAGTCAACAAAAATTGGATAGGTACGGACGGTACCGTAGAAGAAGATAAAGCGGGTTCTGTTACCGTGAAATTGTACTGGTCTTATACCAAAGCTTCAACAGGAATTCCAGAGGATGCAAAATTGGCAGAGGCCGCTGAATTGGGAATTCTCAATAGTAATTTTACAAATACAAAAACAATTACTACGCCAATGACACTGCCGGCAGAGCCGACATGGAAAGATTTGCCAAACGGAAAAAATGATCAGCCTATCTACTATTATGTAAAGGAAACGGCATATACGATTGGCGATACAACATACACGCTGAATGATGAAGGGCAGTATGTCAGCGGCGGAGAGAATGGTAGTTATTTGCCGACCTATGTGGGGAATGCGACCTATGTATCCACCACGGATTCCAATGGAAGTGCACAAAATAATGCGATTGTTACAATCAATAACTCCCAGCAGTTGTTCTTAAAGAAGGAGTGGAAAGACGCATCCGGAAATCCGCTGAGCAATCGGCGTATTCCAACCAGTTTTTTGGTAATTTCGATTTACGGTATAAACGCAGATAACCAGAAAACAACAAAACCACTGTTTACTACTAGATTGACTGCAGCGAACAATTGGCAGGCAAATATTACACAGTTGGTGGATGATATCGACCTGAGTCAATATACCAGTTTTGAAGCGCAAGAAAGCGGTGGTACCAATTTAGACAAATTTGTTGTTAGCTGTGTATTTAATTTAAATCAGAACACCGGTGAAATTACCATTACCAATAGAAATACGGAGGTAACTGAAGCATCTGTAACGGTGAATAAAGTCTGGAGTGATGGTGCGGAACTGCATAAGAATGACAAGATTACAGTTACACTGTATCAGTCAAATGCACAAGTGCCGGATCGGTTATTGACCAATTTAACAGCGGATATTTTGGAAAATAATTATTCAGCGAAAGTGATGCAGCCAGTCGATGCAGACGATACGCAGAACTATGAAGATGTAGTATTAAATACCGCCAATGGATGGAAGTATACTTGGACGAATCTGCCGTTGGATAATGCAACAGATGATGCCGATGCAACAGAAAGTTACTATTACTATGTGATTGAATCCAGTAAAACAGTAACCGAAAACGGTAATGATATTTCTAACAAATACACTGCAAGTTATACTGCAACTTCGAACGGCACAAAAACAGAGTATCAGATTACCAATACTCGAAACGCGATAGTGCTACAAAAGCAGTGGTATGATGAAAATGGTGCTGTAATTGTTCAGTATGATGAAAATGGCAATTTAGTGGATGAAGATGGTAACCTGCTAGCAGATGATTCTACATTGTATGATAATTTAGATGCAACAGTGGAGGTATATCAGCAGACAACACAAGTGCCGACCGGTGAAATGGGAATTGTTGCGTTTGGTGATTCAATTACAAATGGATATTGGACTTCTACTGAGGATTATCCAACAAAATTGACGGCGATGTTAAAAGAAGCTGAGTATCAATTAAAGAATGATCATGTAGAAAATCAGGGGATAAGCCAACAGCAGATAGGAGGAAGTACAAGTGAAGGTTTTCGATCACGAGTAAGCAATATTCCGTCTGATACAGATATTGTTCTTTTCCTTGGTGGGACAAATGATATTCATCAAGGTGGAAGTGCAGTGCATGGCAATCCACAAGGTGTATTTGAAAGATTTCAAGCTTGTATTGAAGAAATTCAAGCACAGACAAATAATCAAGCCGTCATCTTTGTAGGAAGTATACCCCATTTTGATTTCTTTGATGACAATGGCAGCCCCACAGAGGTTACCAGCCAAAGCTGGTGGAGTTGGATGCCAGACTACAATACGGCTGCTGGAGAAGCGACAGCCAATGACTATATTGATCAGTATAATGCTTTGATAAAACAGTATGCGGATTCAAGTACAAGTGACAATGTTTACTTTGTAGATATTTGCAAAGCTGTTGACAAAGATACCATGCTTCGTGATGGTTGTCATCCCAATGCGGTAGGATACACAGCCATTGCAAATGCATATTATCAAGCCATTGCTGATTATTATACAGTTGACGATGCCAATAGTTTTCAAGCAAATGTTACGCTTAACAAATCGAATAATTGGACAGCAGCAATAGATGTTCCAGACGATGGAACATACTATGTGCGGGAAATTGCACCGACAAGCGGCTGGAAGGTAACATATTCGGATCCGGCAACAGTAGATGCACCGAGTGCAACACCCATCGGGCAGACAGCAGGCGGTAAAATTTTAATTAAGAATACCAGCTATACACCGAAAACGCAGCTATCTGTAGAAAAAACATGGAGCGGTGATACAATAACGGACAGACCGGATAATATATCACTGGTATTGTTGCGAAGAGTAAACGAACATGACGCTTGGGAAGAATATGTTGCAGAACCAACAGTGGAGAAAGATGACGCCAATAATAAGTGGATGTTTACTTATACCAATCTTCCGGCAAAAGACTTAAATGGAGATGCTTACTATTATAAAGTTGAAGAAGACTCGTTGGATGGTTATACGCCTTCATATGGTACTGCTGTGGATCAGGAGGAAAATGGTTTAATTGCAGTAGTAGACGGCGATTCCGGCAAACTGCACATCACCAATAACAGAACCATTGCATTAAAGCTGAAAAAAGAATGGTCTGATATGGATGAGAATTCTCATGTTGCAGACAGCGTAACGGTAAAGCTTTATCGTTCTACAGATTTAGGTAACGTACCAGCGTCCAATCTTCAATTGGCAGTATCGCCTGCAACAGTTTCGATTGGCGTAGGAAAAACGGCAATTGTAACGGCAAATAAAACAATTACTGGTGCGACACTGACATCTTTGAATAGCAGCATTGCTACTGCAAGTCTTGACGAAGATGGCAATATCATGATAACAGGACATCAGGCAGGAAGCACTACCATTACAGTTGAATGTACCGATGAAGATGGTGTTGCAGAAACGGCAGCCATTACAGTTAATGTATCTTCACTGGAGATTTTCTTGAACAATACAACAGATTTTAGTATAGCAGCAGGAACAGAAGGAACCCTATCAGCAAAACTGAATGATGTTGTGAGAGATGATGCAACATTTGTTGTTTTAAGTGGAAATGCAACCATAACAGGTGACAAAATTGTAGCAAATACCGTGGAACCAGTGATTGTAAAAGCAACAGTTGTTGATGATGGTGTTACTCATGAAACACAGCAAGAAATTGCTGTAACTTATCCGGAATTTCGTGTATCGGATGTCGATATGGCACAGGGCGAGACAATAAATGTTTCACCGGATAATTATGGCGGATTTACGTATACCGTATCTCCTGCAAATAGTCCGATAACAATCAGTGCAGATGGTATTCTTTCTTCAGAAAATGCCTCAATTGGAGATACTGCAGAAATCACAGTTTCTCGTGAAGGAAATACTTCAAAGACATTTGTTGTAGAAATCATTGAAACGTCGCACGAAATGACAAACAATGCAGGCGATAATAGTATTTTTATATATAATAATAAAAATTTCCAACCTGGAGATACCATTATTGTTACAATAGAAGGTAGTCCTTGGGCTTCTGTTAATGGTTGTTTCGGATATAATACTACATATTCATGGACACAAAATGACTGGGGTCCTACACAGTTAAATGCCGAAGGAAAATTGACAGTTCAACATACAATCTCAGATTCGTATAAAGGTGACGGTAGTTTTCAATTTCAGATTTGGGGATATAACAATTCTACAATCACAAAAGTCACTTATACAGTTTCTTCTAACACCTATTCCGCGCACGAAATGACAAATAATTTGGGCAATGATAGTACTTTTATATATAATAATAAAGATTTCCAAGCTGGAGATACCATTATTGTTACAATAAAAGGTAGTCCTTGGACTTCTGTCGATGGTTGTTTCGGATATAATGCACCTTCATGGACATCAGATCAATGGGGTCCTGCACAGTTAAATGCCGAAGGAAAATTGACAGTTCAACATACAATCTCAGATTCGTATAATGGTGACGGTAGTTTTCAATTTCAAATTTGGGGATATAACAATTCTACAATCACAAAAGTCACTTATACAGTTTCTTCTTCTAACACCTATTCTGCCTTCTCTCTTTATACGGAAGAGCCACAAATTGTGGGCAAAAATAGTATGGAAAGAGATGTGGATTTTATCCAAGATGGAGAAAATTCCGGGGTAGAAGTTGCAGCCATTGCAATTGGTCAGGTGCCGAATACAGGTACAGAAGAATGGACACATATTGTGCGTGATCTTCCCGTATACGATGAAAACGGAAATCCATACTACTACTGGGCTGTTGAAGAGTCTGTAACATCTGGTTACAAAGCATTTTATACATTTGAAGATGGTGATGAAACCATAGATAATGCAATCAATGCAGAAAATCTTGGAGATGGTACCATTACGATTCGAAATGTAAAAACGCAGGAAACATCCTATATTCTGCCTTCTACCGGCGGAGGAGGGCGGAGAATATTTACGATAACAGGCATAGTTCTAATGGGAAGTGCCGCCGCCGCTTATATTTTAATCAAACGACGCCAAAAAAAAGTCGTAAAAGTCTTATGAGATAAAAAAGTAAAAAAAGGATTGCGCGGGAACCGTCGGAGAAAACTGCGGCGGTACCGCAAATCCATGAAACACTCAAGGAGGTTATGGTTATGAAAAACACGAAAATTTTGGCGAGTATCGCAACCGCAGCATTGTTGGCAGCATGTGCAGTAGCACCGTCAATTCCAGTTTGGGCGGCAAGTGGTGACAATACTATTAAAATCAACGCTGATACTAATGGAATGACACATAGTGCAATGGCAGCATATCAGGTTTTTGCAGGTACGTATAACGATAGTGATGATAATCTGACTGTTACCGGTTGGGGTGATGGTATTAATGTAACGGCATTTATTTCTGCAATTAAGGCAGATGCTACAATTGGTACTGCATTTGCAAGTGTTAATAGTGAGAACACTGCCACAACAGCACAACAAGTATCTGATATTGTTGGAGGCTGGACAGATAATTCAGCAAAGGCAAAAATTTTTGCGAAACTGGCAGTTGCAAATCGTTCTGATACGGCGTCAGGTACATATTCCGACAGTAAAATTAGTGGTATTGCAGATGGTTACTATGTAATCGTAGATACATCCGCTGCTACTGATGATGACCCAGTCGGTTCGGCATATACCTTAGGTTTGTTAGAGGTTGCCGGCGGAGCAGATGTTTCTGTTACCCCAAAAATTGATTATCCCACTGTTGTAAAAAAAGTACAGGAAGATGATAATAATACAGACGACGGCTATGGTGCAGGCTATAATGATGTTGCGGACTGGGATGTAAATACCAATGTTCCGTTTAAGATTATTGCAAATATGCCTTCTAATATTGAGGAATATGATCACTATTATATGTTGTTTACCGATACATTGGATGATTCCTTTGGAAATCCGGAAAGTATCGTGGTGACTGCCGACGAAACACCGCTTGTGCTTGATAGAGATTATACGATTCGTTATACCGGAAACGATATGAAAATCGAAATTATGGATTTGAAAGGTGTAAGTGGTCTCACTGTTACAGAAGATACAGAAGTAACGGTTACTTATACTGCAAAGCTCAATAATACCGGTGGTACAAAAGCTGTAATTGGTCTAGATGGTCAGCAAAACAAGGTAAAATTAGAATATGCAAACAACCCGAATGTAACGGGGGATGGATCTACAAAACCTGATGATACTGGAGAAACGCCGGAAGATAAGGTAATCGTTTTCACCTATGAGGTTGATGTTACCAAAGTGGATGGTGCTACAGACGCAGCGATTGAAAATGCAGAATTTAAACTAAGCGATAGCACCAAACAAAAATGGGCAAAAGTAACGGAAGATGGTTATTTTGAGGAATGGGTTTCCAGTGCATCAGAGGCAACGGTATTAACATCTGATAGCAGTGGTCTGTTTAAGATTATTGGTTTGGATGACGGAACTTATTATCTGTATGAGCAGGATTGGTCAGAACAATACAATATTCCTGGTGAACCTTTTGAAGTAGTAGTTGATGCAGAAACATTATTTACACAAGATGACTATACAAATGCTGCAGCTGCATTAACCGCTCTTACGGGTTCTGTTGGTGGCGTAGAAGATGAAGGCGCTGATGTAACAGATGGTATTGTTTCCGGTACAATTGAAAATAACAAAGGTTCTCAACTCCCGTCTACCGGCGGCATCGGTACAACGATCTTCTATGTAGTTGGTGGTGTGCTGGTTGTTGGCGCAGGGGTACTGCTGGTAACCAAAAAACGTGCAAAGGATGCAGAATAAAGTGTTTTTCGAGCATTTTTGCAGTTTGAAAATGTAGGTAAAAAATAAGAAAAAATAAGTCCTGAATACGTCTGCTGGGGGTCTCCCCCAGCAGGCATTAGGGAGGGTTCCATGAGTAAGAAGAAACGAAAATTCAATATGATTTCTACAATTGTGTTGTTGATTCTTTTTCTGGTGGGGCTCTCCGTGATGCTTTACCCGACGGTCAGTGATTGGTGGAATTCCAAAGTACAAACACAGGCAGTTGTCGAATATCAACAGGCGGTTGCTAAACTAGATGATTCGGAAAAAAAAGCTGTTTTTGCAAAGGCACATGCTTATAATTCCTATTTGAATACACTTTCTTCTCCATTTGAAGAATATGAACAGCTCGAACAGGAAGGCTTTTTCTACGATAACATTTTGAATGTTTCCGGTACGGGAATTATGGGTTATATCACCATTCCACAGATTCAAGTGCAACTGCCTATCTATCACGGCACAAGTGCCGAAGTGCTCAATGTTGCCGTGGGACATCTTCAGGGCAGTTCTCTGCCGGTTGGCGGCAAAAATACTCATGCCGTCATTTCTGCACATCGTGGATTACCTTCTGCCCGCTTGTTTACAGATCTTGATGAATTGGTTGAAGGTGATATTTTTACCATTACCATTCTGGATGAAGTCTATACTTACGAAGTAGACAAAATCCGTATTGTTCTGCCTAATGAGATTGACAAGCTTGCAATTGTTCCAGGTGAAGACCGAGTGACGCTCATGACATGTACACCCTATGGTATTAATACCCATCGTCTGTTGGTGCAGGCAAAGCGCATTGATACCCAATATGTATCCAATGCGGTGGCTGCGCCAGATGCTGTGCGGGTGGATCCGATGTTGGTGGTACCTGTTTTGTGTGCGCCATTGCTGGTAGGATTGATTGTATTCTGGGCAATTACAAGCCGCCGTAGCAAACGGGCACATTCTCATCGTATTATGCCGGAATTGTATGAAATGATGATGGGGCATCAGCCACAAGCAGAAGAATTGGAAAATATAAAGGATATGGAGTATATGAAGAAAACCAAACCGAAAAAGAGGGGGCATGATAAATCATGACAAGACGCAGAATAGTAATGAAACAACTTGCTGTGATTATACTGCCGTTGCTGCTTGCAGTGCTCATCTTGCCCATTGGCAATGGTCTTCGTACCAATGCGGCGGAAATCAAAGGTACCATTTCGATTGCCTGTCGGGACGAGGATGGCAAGGAACTTGTCGGTGTCACATGGAATTTGTACTATATTGGTACACGGGATGCCGATGGAAACTTGATATTGAACGAATCGTTGGAGGACAGCGGCATTCGGACAAAAGCGTTGCCGATCGATTTGGCGGTATCATTGCAGCACTATGCTCAAATTCATTTGACGCCGGACTATACCGGCAAAACAAATACGAATGGCAAGTTGCTATTTACCGATGTACCGGAGGGGGTTTATCTGGCGTGCGGCGAAGAATTTATTGATGAAAACCGTAAATATTTCCCTTCACCGACTTTGTTTGATGTGATGGAGTCCGAGACCAATCCTTCACTTCAATGGAATCTTCAGCCGAAGTTTACGGTTTATTCCTTTCGGGATAGTCAGGTGACATATATTGTTGCAAAAGACTGGGTTAACGATGGCGATGCAATGCAAGATCGTCCCGAGAGTATCACCGTTTCTTTGTATCGAAACGGAAAATTTTATCAGAATATTGAGCTGAATGCTGAAAATCAGTGGACGTATTCTTGGCGAGGAAGTATTAATGATTGTTTTCAGGTGTTGGAGACCGAAATTCCACCCAACTATTTGGTAACATACGGAGATAATTTTGAAGAGTTGTCCTATTTGATATCGAACCGACACGAAGAAATCGTAACAACAACTCAGACACAGCAAACGACGACAGAAACGATATCAACAACGCAGAGTACAGCGGCAACAACGACGAATAGAACTGACGGCACGACGGCGACAACCACAACCGACACCAATATCCCGTACACCGGGCAGCTATGGTGGCCGGTACCCTGCATGGGTATCGGTGGAATATTGTTGATTGGTATCGGAAAGAGAATGCGTCATAAAGAGGAATAAACGGTGAATGCAAAGAGAAAAGTGGGCATTTTACTCATGGTTATCGGTGCGGTGCTTGTCGTGAGTGCATTGGCACTTGTAATATATAACTGGAATGAGAACCGCAGGGCAGAGAAGATATGCAGTGAGATTATCAGCGAGTTGGATGCTTGTATGGCATCATCGGAAAAAATGTATACGACGACTCGCGTGACAGCAGAAACGATGACAGAGAGCATGTCGGTGACCGAACCAGATACGGTCGGCGAAGGCGAGATTCCGAAGGAACAAAGTGTGTGGGAACACTACTTGCAGCAGCGTGATTTGTTTGAAGAGTGGATTTCCATAGATGGCAACTGGTATAGCGGTATTTTGACGATACCGGATTTGGATCTGCGTCTGCCTATCCTAGGCGAATATGTATATGAGGATTTGCGTTATACACCATGCCGGTATCTTGGGAGTTATCTGACTGATAATATGATTGTTGCAGGACATAATTATGATGCTCATTTTGGTAGACTGCACTTGTTGGAACCGGGGGATACACTGGAATTTACAGCATTTGATGGAAGTGTGTATACCTATGAGGTGATGCAGGTAGAGCAGCTTCCGGAGTATGCGTTAGAGGATTTGACGGATATGACGAATGACTGGGATTTAACCTTGTTTACGTGTACGCTTAGTGGTGCTGGCCGTGTGACAGTGCGCTGTGAGCGAATATAAAGAAGATATCAAAAAGAGCGAAACGACGATATGAATTTGTCGTTTCGCTCTTTTTAGAATCATGCTCTAATAATGATTTGTCATGTAGATGATTAGCTGCTGTATAGACCGATACCCATGTAAAAGAAGGATACCAGTAACGCAAAGAGTATAGCACAGACAAGAAGAATACGGGAGAAAATCTTGCCTGCGGTTTTTCCGCTGTGCAGCATTTGCTGTACGCCAATTCCTAGGAATATAGCACCAATAATACAGGTTGGCATAATGTAGCGGAAATTGCTGGAGCAGGTAAAAGGATACTTGTAGGAAAGGTTGTAGACGTTAAACATGAGAAAAAAGTAAAATATAATCAGGAAATATTTTGGTATTGCTGCTATACTGCACTTGCGGAAACAGAATAAAAGAATACAAAGAAATGCGACGATTGCCAAAACGACATTTACCCAGAATAGAAAGGTACCTGTATTGACAAAGAGATTGCCTGCATTCGTGCCCGGGAACAGAGTTTCATTGATATATTCGCCAAACACAGCGTTTTTAAGAATCGCAATCAGTGGATTGAATTCGTTGTAAGAACTGCCGTAGGTCGTCCACTGTTCATATACACTTTGCAGCTGATAGGCAGAAAAATCCGTGATGCGGGAGAAAAAACTCTGGTTGCCCAGATATTGAAAGGAAGATTCCGAAATGCGTTGTACATAGGTAATGGGTATTTGAAACCGAATGAGATTGCGGATGGGATACCATAGTCCCAACGGTGCGCATACCAAAAGAAAAAGCCCATAATCTCGGAAAATGCGCCATTGTTTTTGCCGAAGTCTGCGTATGAGCACGATGCAGAATACAAAGGCAATGGGCAGTGCCACAAGTGCGACAGACATTTTTGTCATCATGCCTAGACCCACACATAGGGCAATCTTGAGTAAACGCTGAAGTGTTTGTTCCTCATACCACTGTAGGGTGCAAAGCACAGCACCCATCACAAAAGCGGTAGCAAGGATATCATTGTTGATGCTGCCGGAAAAGAGGATAAACGTGGGATGAAAAGAAATGAGCAGCAGTGGAATATATAAGGCAATGCCTTCAAGTTTCAAATGCCGCAGAATGCGGTAGCTGGTGATAATGATTACGATTGCATAAAAAAGGGTCAATGTCTGTAGGGATTCTCTGGCAGGATCGTACCCGACGCCAAAAATATGTTCCGAAACATCAATCCAAATGGCACTGATTATGTGGTGGAGCGGCGGGTGATAGTACTGAGAACGTGTTGTGGGATCAAAGGGTGGCAATTGATGGTACTGTAAGAAATAGTCGATATAACCCGCATGTTCTTGTTCATATCCAAACAAACCAACATCATGTTGACGTGTGTAGATAGAGGAGCATAAGATGTAGTAGATTTTGAGAATAAAGCCTGAGCATAGAATGACTGCGGAGGTTTGAAGCAATTTGGTCTTTGGATACCATCGCCGCATTAAGAGAACCGCTCCAAATATAACGGCTAGACCGCCGAATAAAATCCAGAGCTGTTTGTGTTCTGCCTTTTGGTAGCGCCATGCTAAGAACAGCAGCACGGGGACAAGCCCTGCAGAAGCAGCATAGGCGGCAATTTTGGAAATGCAGTGATTCTGGTAATATTTTCGGATAATGAAGATACCGGTACAAAATAGACAAAAGGTCAATATGTAACAGGTATTGTTTGGAATATTTCCCATAGACCCAAAAAAGAAAGGATTGAGAAAAAGGCAAAACAGCAGTGCAGCCCAATAAGGGTGCTTAGCTATCGATCGCAGCCAGGGGTGGGTATCCGTTTCTAAGAGGGAGATTCCCGATGGCTGTGCAGGAGAAGCAGAACGTGACCGAGGTCTAATATTATTTTTGTTCATGATATTCTTTCTCCTGGTTGACGTTCCAAACGGCATGCTTGTCGGTAGAGTTGTTCTGAATTGCCTGTGCAGCATGAATCGCGGTCAGCATGGAGTGATCCATGTTGTTGTAGCGGTGTTGTCCGTTTCTGCCCACACAGAAGAGATTGTCGAAGCCGTCCAAATATTGCACCACTCTATCGAATTCGGCATAGGTGTCAAAATAAGCAGGGTAAGCCTTTTTCACTTTTTCACGGTGTGCATCCAGAACAGCATCTTTTTGAATTACACCCATTTGTACCAATTCTTTCACAGCAAAATCAATGCAATCCTGATCGGACATATTCCAGAAGTCGTCACCTTCTTTGCAGAAATATTCCAGACCAATCCAGACAGTATCCTCTGGTTTTTCGACCATATACGGAGACCAGTTGTTAAAGATTTGAATGCGTCCAAGTTTTACGCCTTTGTCCTGTACATAGATCCAGCAATCGGGAACAATATTTCCAAGTGTTTTCTTGCCAGTCTGGTTGACCAGTTCCAGCCGTGGAACGAGCAGACCCACCGTAACGAAATCCCGATAGGGTAAACCGGCGGCGATACGTTGGATTTCATGATCATTACAGTGATCCATACCGGCGATCAAATCTTGAATGGGCATGGAGGAAATAAAGATATCGCCGGAAAATTCTACGTCGCCCTGTGGTGTTTCGCAGACCACAGAGGAAATTTTGTTGTTGGTTGTGCGAATCGACTTGACTTTG
>CASEVP010000003.1 GCA_949291345.1 uncultured Ruminococcus sp. | reverse complement strand
CACTTGGCACGCCGGCATCGATAAGTATCGCAGCGTTGTCGGTGACAATCAGTTCGCTGTCTCCCTGTCCCACATCCAGAAAATAGACAGTACAACTGCCTTCAGCAGGTTGGGAGGATCTGCCGAATGCCTGTTCAATGGTGTTGGTGAGATAATCCTCGGCATCCTGGAGAGAACATCCCGCTAGCGTAGTAAACATGCAGACGGTTGTTAGGAGCGATGTGACTTTTTGGAAGAAGTATTTCGGTTTCGTGAGAAATTGCCTCCCTTCAGAGATTTATTTTGATAATTTTGTTTGGTTTTCTCCTTTCGCAGATTGTTCGGAGCTACTAAACAATTGGGTTTTGTGCCAATAAGATCCTGCCGTCCTGCCTGACGTAAAGCTGACAACACGATCTGCCGATTTTGGGGTAGATAATATTGTAGTAGTGCACGCTGCATTGCTTTATCTTTAGGTGATTTTGGTACATAGACTGGTTCCATGGTGTAGGGATCCAATTCTGTATAGTACATGCATGTGGAAATGGTTCCCGGCGTCGGGTAAAAATCTTGTACTTGTTCTGGATGCATGCCATGATCCCGTAAAAAAAGGGATAATTGGATTGCATCCTGTAGCGTGCTTCCTGGATGAGAAGACATGAGATAAGGGACTAGATATTGTTTTTTTCCCATGCTTTTGGTAATTTCGTAAAATCGTTTTTGAAACGCTTCATAGCAAGCGATATGTGGTTTTCCCATTTTGTCGAGAACGGCATCGCTGACATGTTCGGGAGCCACTTTTAATTGTCCGCTGACATGTTCAGCAACAAGTTCTTTAAAAAAAGTATCATCTTTGTCTGCCATGACGTAATCAAAGCGGATGCCCGAGCGTATGAATACCTTTTTGACTTTTGGCAATGCCCGCAGCTGACGCAAAATATGCAGATAAGCTGTGTGGTCAACCTGTAATGCTTTACACGGAACAGGTGCAAGACATTTTTTTCCAGTGCACATACCATTTTTCTCCTGCTTTTTGCAAGAGGGTAACCGAAAATTCGCCGTCGGGCCGCCTACGTCATGAATGTACCCTTTAAAATTGGGCATTTCCGTAATTTTTTTTGCTTCCCGAAGAATAGATGCTTCGCTGCGGCAGGTAACGCGTCTTCCTTGATGAAGAGCAATGGAGCAAAAATTGCAGTACCCAAAACAACCGCGGTTGTGGGCAATTGAAAACTGGACTTCTTCAATACCAGGGACACCTCCTGCACTGTCATACATCGGATGGGGACGACGCTGGTAAGGAAGATCATAGACGGCATCCAGTTCTGCTTCAGTCAGGCTGTACGCTGGCGGATTTTGTACCAGCATCTTGTTGCCGTGTCTTTGAATGACAATTTTTCCGGTCACTTCATCTTGTTGATCGTACTGCTGTCGTGTTGCCTTGGCGTAGGCTTTTTTGTCACGGCAGACCTGTGTGAAATCGGGACATTGTACAGCGCCCCATGGTGTATGTACCGGATCTGTCAGGTAGCAGGTGCCTCGTACACTTGTAATTTCCTGAATTGGTACGCCATCACGCAGAAGTGCAGCGATTTCTGTGATTTGATGTTCTCCCATACCATACATCAGAAGGTCAGCACCGCTTTCCAACAGAATAGAAGGGCGAACGGTATCGTCCCAATAGTCATAATGGGCAAATCTACGCAGAGAAGCTTCAAGTCCTCCGATAGCGATGGATGCGTTCGGATATGCCAAGCGTATTTTTCTGCAATAGGTGATGACCGCTCTGTCAGGACGCAAACCGGCTTTTCCGCCGGGAGAATACATATCTGTATTACGTTTACGTTTGGCAGAGGTGTAGTGTGCAACCATTGAGTCGATATTGCCGCCCGTGACAAGAAACGAAAGACGAGGCATGCCAAAACGGGTGAAATCTTTTGTGCTATGCCAATCTGGTTGTGCAATAACTGCCACGCTGTAGCCTTGATGCTGCAGAAGTCTTGTAATAATTGCTGCCCCAAAGCTGGGATGATCCACATAAGCATCTCCTGTAATATATACGAAATCTGGTTGTGAGACACCGGTTTTCAGAAGTTCTTCTTTGGTAACAGGGAGAAATTCCTGCATGCAATACACCTTCTTCTTGCGGTTATAAAATGCTGTGTTTATGGCAGACGGCGCATTTTCCGTTCCATCAACTGCTCTTTGGTCATCAAGACTTTTCTCGGCTTAGCTCCTTCATAGGGACCTATTACGCCGATTTGTTCCAGCTCGTCCATCATGCGCGCAGCTCTGGCATAGCCGAGTTTAAGCCTGCGCTGAAGGGAAGAGGTGGAAGCTTGTCCAGCTTCTACAACAAGTTCGATGGCACGTTCTAGGATTTCCTCATCGCTGCCCGGCTCCGGATTATTTTCGCCCATTGCTTTTTGTTCTTCCTTTGTAACGGGAATATTTTTTTCCACTTGTTCTATGATCTCATCGTTATAGGCACTTTGTGTTTGGGATTTAATGAAATCTACAACTTTTTCAATTTCCTTTGTGGAGACAAAGCAGCCTTGTACACGGATGGGTTTCAGCATTCCATTTGGAAGAAACAGCATATCACCGTGCCCCAGTAGCTTTTCAGCTCCGCCGGTGTCTAGAATGGTTCTTGAGTCAACTTGTGAAGTAACAGAGAGTGCGGTTCTGCTGGGGATATTGGCTTTAATCAAACCAGTGATGATATCTGTGGTGGGACGCTGGGTAGCGATGATTAAATGCATGCCGGCCGCACGTGCTTTCTGCGCCAGACGGCATATAGCATCTTCTACCTCCTTAGAAGTAGTCATCATCAGATCTGCCAATTCGTCGATGATAATGACAATTTGGGGCATTTGTTCCAATTCGTTGTTTGCAGATGCTGCCAGTCGGTTATAATCGCCCAGATCACGAACGCTGTTTTGAGCGAATAAATTGTATCGCCGTTGCATTTCCTGCACTGCCCAGTTCAGGGCGCCGGCGGCTTTTTTGGGATCAGTGACCACAGGAATCAGCAAGTGCGGAATGCCCTCATATACGGTAAATTCTACGATTTTCGGATCAATTAAAATGAGTTTTATCTCGTCCGGTGCGGCGTGATACAGTAAACTCATAATGATAGAATTGGTACATACGGATTTTCCCGACCCAGTTGCACCGGCAATGATCATATGCGGCAGTTTTGCAATATCTCCTACAATCGCATTGCCGGCAATGTCTTTGCCAACAGCAAATGTCAGTTTGCTGTTGGAATTCCGAAAATTGTCACTTTCAAGAATTTCCCGCAGAGAGACAGTATCCTTATGTTGATTGGGGATTTCAATGCCAATCGCAGGTTTTCCCGGGATGGG
>CASEVP010000002.1 GCA_949291345.1 uncultured Ruminococcus sp. | reverse complement strand
ATGAACGTGTTAGTTGGTTTTAAAAAATTGTAATATGAAAGAGGCTGCTGTTTAAATATGGCAGCCTCTTTTAGCTTTTTCCCCAATGGGCAGTAACCAGGCGGCAGAGTTTCACTTAACCTTAGTGCGGGAAGTATTGGTTAGGGAGACTGCAACCTTTGTAATGTAGAAGATCAAGGAAAACCTAAAGCAAAGTCTCGTTCTAAAGAACGAAAATCACATAAAAGACATATGCAGGGCAGAAGAAGTTAGTGGAAGAAAGAAAATGGTTGGAATATTAAGGTTTGTGTATTTGTGAAATGGTTTTATTCTCATTTGCCAATTGTTGCTTTTCGTTTGTCCAATTACGTTTTACATGGATTAGCCTTTTCACTAATTTTTGTAAACCATCATACTTTTCTTGTAAATCCGCACTACCGCTAGAAGTGGATAATGCGAAGTGTCTTGCATTGCTGCATGAAATATGCTATAATGGACAAAAATGGACAAAATACGAGCTATATAGACTACATGTGTCACTTGTAAAAAGTGTGGCGCAGTGTACTTGATTCGTCGCTGTTCCCGCTGTTCAATACGAATATTGTGATGTTCGTATCCGTTTCCGGGGAAACGACAGCGTACTTCGATCACCTTCTACAGTGCCATATGCTATAATAACCATACAAAATCATCGACGGTACTACCGCAGAAAGGAGTAATGCATGCATATTCTACATACAATTCCTCGTGACGATGGGTTTCGAATGCCTGGAGAATTTGAGCCGCACGATGGCTGTCTCATGATTTGGCCAACTAGAGGCGATTCTTGGCGAAACGGCGGTTGGCCGGCGAGAAAGGCATTTGTAATCGTTGCATCTGCGATTGCCGATTCAGAAGAGGTTACCATGCTGATAGACCCTACACAGTATGAGACCGCACGTGCTATGCTTCCGCCGGAAGTGAGATTGGTAGAGATGTCTACCGATGATGCATGGGCAAGAGATATCTGCCCCACCTTTGTTCGAAACGAAGCTGGTGTGTTACGGGGAATCGATTGGGGCTTTAATGCATGGGGCGGTCTGGTGGATGGACTTTACTTTCCGTGGGACAAGGATAACCATGCTGCACGAAAGGTCTGTGACTTGTATCGTGTTGATTGCTACGACAGCCGAGACTTTATTCTGGAAGGCGGCAGTATCCATAGCGACGGATGTGGCACGATTCTAACGACTGAAAGCTGCCTTTGCAGTCCGGGTCGAAATCCGACTATGAACAAAGAAGAAATTGCAGACAAGCTTTGCCAGATGCTGGGGGCAAAAAAAGTACTCTGGCTTCCGCGAGGTATTTTCGAGGATGAAACCAACGAACATGTAGACAACATTTGCGCTTTTACTGCTCCTGGAAATGTGGTTCTGGCGTGGACGGACAACCCGAATGATCCTCAGTATGCACTCTCAAAAGCGTGTGAGGATTACCTCACTGCACAGACGGACGCAAGGGGGATTCCGCTCAATGTCACCCGTCTTCCAATTCCCCAAAATCCGGTTTGTATTACAGAAGCCGAATGTCAGGGACTTGATCTGTGGGATGGCGTTCCGACCCGCACACCGGGTGAGCGGCTGGCCGCTTCGTATGTAAATTTTTATATTGCCAACAATGCGGTCATTGTTCCGCAGTTTAACGATCCAATGGATAAGGTAGCCTGTAGCATACTGGCAGAAATGTTCCCCAAACGGCGCATCGTTCCAGTTGATGCTAGGGAAATCCTCCTAGGCGGAGGCAATATCCACTGTATTACCCAGCAGATTCCCAAAAGCGAAAGGAGTAAGATTTATGCGTAATGTTACTGTTGCTGCCATTCAGATGGCATGCACTAACCATGCGGAAGAAAACCGTATTACTGCAGAAAAAATGGTGCGCGAAGCGGCTGCCTCCGGGGCGCAAATTATTTTGCTGCCGGAATTGTTTGAGACCCCCTATTTCTGCCAGGAACGCCGCTATGCTTCTTACGATTTGGCAACAACCCCGGCAGAAAATCCTGCTATTGCTAGATTTCGAAAAGTTGCTGCAGAGCTGCAAGTGGTGTTGCCGATAAGTTTTTATGAAAAAGCCGGTACTGCTTTGTATAATTCTGTCGCCATCATCAACGCAGACGGTAATGTGCTGGGCATTTATCGCAAGACCCATATTCCGGACGATCATTTTTATCAAGAAAAATTTTATTTTACACCTGGTGATACCGGATTTCAGGTATGGCAGACCCGTTATGCTAAAATTGGCGTAGCCATCTGCTGGGATCAGTGGTTTCCCGAAGCGGCACGTTGTATGGCACTCCAAGGGGCAGAATTGTTATTTTATCCTACGGCGATCGGCTCTGAACCAATTTTAGAAGTCGACAGTGCACCTCATTGGCAGCGATGTATGCAAGGACATGCCGCTGCCAATCTAATGCCGGTCATTGCTGCAAACCGAATTGGAACGGAAGTAATTACTCCAGATGAAGAAAATCAGCATCAGTCTTCTTCCCTCTCGTTTTATGGTACCTCCTTTCTTACAGACGGTACCGGTGCTGTCGTGCAGCAATTGAGCCGCGATACGGCTGGAATTGCCATTACCACATACGATCTGGATGCATTATCAGAAATGCGAATGAGTTGGGGCGTGTTCCGAGATAGACGACCGGAATATTATCAAACGATTTCTAAACCGGCCCCCATCATCTGCCCGGGATCGTTATCCTGATACCACTTTGTCATTTTTTCGCTGACACAAAAAAGCTTTAAAAGTCCCTTCCTTAGGAATAAAAAGATGTGCGAAATTACAATAGAATTAGGTGTTTTTTTGTGCAAAATTCTGAAAAATCGACATTTTTTGATAAAATTCTTTTGTTACGGATTGACATGAACCATAAACTTCGTTATAATAGAGTTATATTCATGACATTTTGATTACAATCAGCGTGAAATTGTTATTAAATATATATATTTTCTACAAATTTCCATACGACCATATGTGACAGTGTCTGCCGAGTGTGGGCACATGGTACGAAAGGACGTGAAACTGATGGCGTTTCGAACGCAAAAAATTCTAATGGCGGCTGTCGGCGGTCTGCTGACCACCCTGTTAATCGGCTCTATTTCGGTCTCTGCTTCTGATGCGGATCAAACAGAGGATATTCTCAATCGCTTTGTGGTAACAGATGACGGGAACCGTGTCTTGACCGGAAGTGTGTCTTCCAGTCAAATTACGCAGAGCGGCTGGTATGTATCTAATAACGATATTCTCTATTATTATTATGAAAACGGAAATTGTGCGCAGAATGAAACCACGTTGTCTGATGGATTTACCTATTTGTTTGCATCAGACGGTGCGTTGAAAACTGGATGGCAGACAGTACAAGGAAAGCGCTTTTATTACAACGCTGAGATAGGGAAACCCATATTTGGTTGGTTTAATTACCATGATTCGTTATACTATATTGATGAAACTGCAGGAAAATTGACCGGTGTACAGCAAGTCAATGGCGTACCATATACATTTGATGAATATGGTTGCGTACAGACTGGGTTGATTTCTTACGAAGATGGTTCTCTTTACAACTATGCAACGGATGCTACTCTGATTACTGGTTGGGTTACCGAACAGGATGGTACATATTATTTTACAGATAACAAAGGTGCTTTATCCGGTATTCAGTATATTGATGGCAGTCTGTATTATTTTTCTGAAGAAAAGCGGTTAGTAACCGGAGGCTGGACACAAACTCCCGCCGGTACAGTATATGCTGGTGCAGATGGAAAATTGGCAGTAGGGTTGACCAATATTGATGGTAAGTCCTATTTCTTTAATGGAAACGGCATTTTGCAAACTGGTTTGTTTACTGCTGACAGTACAGTATATTACAGTGATGCCAATGGCGTATTACAATCGGGTATACAAACCATTAATGGTGTTTCTTACTACTTTCGGACAGATACTTATGCCAGAGATACTGGATGGCAAACAATAGAAAACAGTAAGTACTATTTCAGCACTGCAACTGGTGCCATGCAGACTGGCTGGCTTTGTGCCGAAGAAGGGACATATTATCTTGCAAAGACCGGTGCTGTGAGCGGATTTCAGGTCATTGACAATGTGACATATTATTTCGATCCTTCCAGCAATTTGATGTTGACGGATTTTCAAACCATCGAAGGAGAGCTCTACTTTTTCCAATACGCCACCGGACAGATGTTTACGGGGTGGTTTGATAATAAGGGAGAAAAGCTATACTTTGGAGAAAATGGTATGGCTGCAGAAGGGCTGACAACCATTGACGGTGATACATACTATTTTGATCCCAGCACACATGTGATGCAAACGGGTCAGATTACTATCTCCGGTACTTCTTATACCTTTGACAGCGAAACCGGAAAACTCAAAGAAGAAATAAGAGCATCGATTCAATTGGATGTACCAGATTACAAACAGTTTGATGAACGATGGAGCGACCAGAAAATTAACTATTCTACGATTGGAAAAGTCGGTTGTTTAACGTCAGCATTGGCTATGAAATATTCTTATGAAACCGGAACGCAGACAACGCCAGACAAGATGGTTTCTAAACTGCAATACAGTGGGGATAATTTGCTTTGGAGTTCCTGTGTCAAATTAGGATATACCGTGGAAGATGCAAGCGGTTCACTTTCTCAAGCCACACTACAGGGCATTTACAATCACCTGAGTAAAGGAACTCCTGTGATTTTGGGCGCAAAAACAAGCAGCGGCGGTCAGCACTATGTCATCGTGACAGGCTACGCTGGATCCACAAGCAAGGAATTTTCTCTGGATGATTTTATTATCAACGATCCGGGTTCCAGCAAACGTTCGAAATTAAGTGAATTTATTGCTCTCTATCCAAATATGTATAAGATCATTTATTAGAATGTGCTTTCATCAAAATCAAATGTACATGGGTTGAGCTGCATAGTTATGGCTTTGTGCAGTGTTACTCTTTTACTATTGTAAAATAAACATATACATTAATTCCTCGCAGCGTTATGCCAGCGAGGATTTTTATGCGTTCTGATTATTATTTTCATTTTCGGTAAAAGCATTCCAAAGCTATGTGCGTTTTATCGGGAAGGATAACGCAGCTGCATATATATAAATTACTGATTAATCGTTCTGGAACATTTGACAATTCAAAGTGCCTATGCTATACTGATACCAGACAGTAATTTTATCTTTGGTGGTGAGTCTATGGCAAATTCCTATATGATGCATCTAATTTCTCAGATGCTGTCCGAATCCAGTGGTACGAAAAGTAATGAATCTGCTGAACAGTCTCATCACTCTCAAAAGATTTACGACGAAGAGCCTTTATTATGTCGCGCATCACAGCTTAAAATGCCAAATGAAAATCGCCGTATTTGGGAAATGCAACGGCTGGGGAACAATTTTCGCATTTCTGTAGAAGCGATTTTCTATGAGCAGGCAAAGTTTATGGAAGATTATACGGACAGTTATAAAAAAATAGTACATTTTTCTTCCTATTATCCTACCTATCGGGATATGTCTGTGCCGCAGCTGCGCTGTTACTTCACATGGCGTACCAAAGTGCGTCAAGGACAGATTGTCCCGATTGCATTTTCCTATGCATATGTTTATCTCTATGAATTGCTTCATCTCATTGGCGTACAAACACCGCAAGAAGGCTATGACGTATTTACCCAGTTTTGCCGGCATTTTGATCCGGAAAATCTGGGGTTTTTACAAAATACGCAACGCTGGCAGCATGATTATATCATCTACTACGGGCTGGATTCCACTCTGCTCCCTTGCGTGGATGGTGTGTCCCCTGAGTGGGATAGGGCGCAAATTTCTCTCATGCATACGAGTGATCAATCAGCGGAAACACTTTTGCAAAATATTGCCACAGTGTCTTCCTATCCCATTTTGCAATCGAAATGCTACAATGCGTATCCGAAGCAAATGACACAGGTAATATATCATGTCTATCGTGGAATGGAAGCTCATTTTCAAAAACAATGCAAACAGTCTTTTTCGGACTATCTGTTTGGAAAATGCACACAGACGCCCTATCATATGTTTGAAAACGCCATATTCTGGAGACAGTTTCGGCCAAAAACACGCACTTATAGTGTCAATGCCATTCGACACTACCATTGTACGAATGGTACATGGACTTGCGAGAAGTATCCAAATGCCATACGTGCCAAAAAACGACTAGGCGATATCATCCAGATGATCGATGAAAAAATGCGGATTGCCTATCAGATTCCAAACCATTCAGTCGTGTCAAATTCACTGCCTAAGTATCAAACAGAAATTATTGATAAAGAGATCTGGGCACTACAGGAGAAAGAAAAACAACTGGAACGCACATATGTTGCCTTTGATCTTTCCAAACTGCAGTACATCCGTCAAACAGCCGATAATACCCGAGATAAACTGCTTACAGAAGAAGAATTGCATGAAAATGATTTACTCGAAGCCCCATCTCCACCGGATTTTGCTGCTTTGCCAGAAAACACATCCCAAACTACCATAACCGGACTTTCTGCAATGGAACAGATTTTTTTACGTTGTCTGTTGACGGGAGAGTCCTACCAAGCCGCTTTACAATCCGTTCATGCCATGCCTTCGTTGTTGGCTGATCATATTAATGAGATTTTATTTGACACTTTCGGAGATACGGTGATCGTTTTTAATGGCGATGCTCCGGAAATTATGGAAGATTATCGTGAAGACCTGAAAGGAATGTTTCTATCATGACTGCTAAAGTACCCAAGCGAATCGCCTCATCCATCATCCATTCTCTTAAAGGCGGCGTCGTTCCCCGTATCGGACTGCCCTACATCACTGTAGGACGAGAAGCAGAGATTGATGCCCTGCTTCACGATGTGGAAATCATTGCTGAAGGCGGTGCCTCTTTTCGGTTTGTTGTGGGGAAGTACGGCAGTGGAAAAAGTTTTTTATTACAGACCATCCGAAATTATGTAATGGATCGAAATTTTGTAGTAGTTGATGCAGATCTTTCTCCGGAGCGCCGGCTACATGGTACAAAGGGACAGGGACTTGCTACGTATAAAGAATTGATACGAAATATGTCCACCAAAACTCGTCCGGACGGCGGTGCACTTACACTAATCTTAGATCGTTGGATTAGCAATGTGCAACAGGAAATTGCTGCAGCATCCGGTTTGAATCCGCAGAGTATAGATTTTCAAACAGCAGTGAAAAAAAAGATCTATGAAGTGATTGGTACACTACATGAAATGGTACACGGTTTTGATTTTGCAAAGCTGCTTACCGCATACTACAACGCTTACTGGAATGGGGATGATGTCGGTAAGGCGAAGGTAATTAAATGGTTCCGGGGGGAATATGCCAATAAAACAGAAGCAAAAGCTGAACTGGGTGTAAATATTATCATTACTGACGATGATTGGTATGAATATCTTAAGCTGTTTGCCATGTTTTTGAAAAAAGCAGGCTACAGCGGTATGCTGATTGTCATTGATGAGCTGGTAAACATTTACAAGATTCCCAATGCCATTACCCGACAATACAACTATGAAAAAATCCTTACAATGTACAACGATGCCATGCAGGGTAAGGCGAAGTATCTCGGAATTCTCATGGGTGGTACACCGCAGTGCATTGAGGATACTCGGCGAGGCGTGTACAGCTATGAGGCACTGCGATCGCGTCTGGCAGAAGGACGTTTTGGACGGGAAGGTCTCAAGGATCTGCTGGCACCGGTGATTCAGCTCACACCGCTGACCAGCGAAGAACTGCTGATTCTTACTGAAAAGCTGACGGAGATCCATGCCGGACTATACGGCTATGTTCCCACGCTCACGCAAGAAGACCGTATGCAGTTTATTCGGATCGAGTTTTCCAGAATCGGTGCTGATTCTCATATTACCCCCAGAGAAATTATTCGAGATTTTATTGAATTGTTGGATATTGTATACCAAGATCCACACCTGCAGGTGAAAACACTGCTGCAATCTGAAACATTTTCCTATGCCAAGGCACAACCGGAAGAGGATAATACCATTTCTCCGGAATTTGCCGAATTTGAAATTTGACAGGAGCATTTTTTATGCGAATCTCTGACCGATACGCCCCATTTATACAGGATTTTATTTATCAGAATTACTGGGAGTCTCTGCGTGCGATTCAGGTTGCTGCCGGAGACGCCATATTTAATACCAATGAAAATGTACTTCTCTCTGCCTCCACCGCCTCCGGCAAAACTGAGGCGGCTTTTTTCCCCATCCTCACCCAATTTTATGAGGATCCGCCTAATTCGGTGGGGGCCATTTATATTGGTCCGCTGAAAGCACTAATCAATGACCAGTTTTTGCGCTTGAATGACCTTTGCGCCGAAGCAGGCATTCCTGTTTGGCACTGGCACGGGGATGTCTCCCAATCGCATAAAAATAAGCTTCTTAAACATCCTTCTGGCATTCTGCAAATTACACCCGAATCTTTAGAGGCGCTTCTTCTGCGAAAACACGCCGCTATTGCTCGATTGTTTCACGATCTGCGCTACATTGTGATTGACGAAGTCCATTCACTGATGCGGGGAGATAGGGGTGGACAGACGCTTTGTCTCATTGAACGCCTATCTCATATGGCAGGCGTAAACCCCAGAAGAATAGGTCTTTCTGCCACCATCGGCGATCCAGACGCTGTCGGTGCTTTTTTAGCATTTGGCACGGGGCGAAGTACGGTAATTCCCAAAATCCACTCGAAAAACACCCGTTGGAGACTCTCTATGGAACATTTTTATATTCATGGTGAGCAGGCTGGGACAATAGAATCATCCAAAACGGCTTTGCCTGTTTTGGCAGAAAAAACCGACATTGCCCCCAAAAATGCAGATCCAGGCATCGGTTATATATTTGAACATACGCGCGGGAAAAAATGTTTGGTCTTTGTTAATTCTCGGGAAGAATGTGAAGCGGTTACAACTTCTTTACGGCAATACTGCGAGGCAAATCACGAACCAGATCGTTTTTTGATCCATCATGGCAATCTTTCTGCCGCTTTTCGGGAAACTGCTGAATCCGTAATGAAAGATGACCAACAATTTCAAACCACTGTTACTACTGCTACGCTAGAACTTGGTATTGACATTGGTAGGCTGGAACGAGCCTTTCAGATTGATGCGCCTTTTACCGTCACATCTTTTTTACAGCGCATGGGGCGTACCGGCAGACGAAATCTTCCGCCCGAAATGTGGTTCGTCATGCGAGAAGAAATGCCTGAAGCCCGAGCTATGCTGCCTACTACCATTCCGTGGAAACTGCTTCAGGGAATTGCACTTGTACAGCTGTACCTGGAAGAACGTTGGGTAGAACCTCCACGATTGAACCGGCTGCCATATAGTCTGCTCTATCACCAGACTATGAGTACGCTTGCCTCCTGCGGAGAATTGACGCCTGCCGCACTAGCAACAAGAGTCTTAAAACTTCACTATTTCCATCGCATTTCCCCACAGGATTATCAGGTGTTGCTGCGCCATCTAATCCGAATCGACCATATCCAACGCACAGAACAGGGTGGTCTGATTGTGGGGATTTCAGGAGAACGAATCGTCAATTCTTTTCACTTTTATGCAGTTTTCCAAGAAAATCCGGAATACACCGTCCGATGGAATGCGCAAGAACTGGGCACCATTGTTCAGCCACCGCCCGTAGGAGAAAAAATTGCTATTGCGGGGCATGTGTGGATTGTCGAAGAGATTGACCATAAACGGCGTACGGTTTACTGTGAACAGGTGAAAGGTAAGGTTCCCGCATATTTTGGAGAATGTCCCGGCGATATCCATACCAAAATTCTGGAACGTATGCAGCGTGTTTTAACGGAAGAAACGATGTATCCCTATCTGATGCAAAATGCCGCTGCACGTTTGACGCTCGCACGTCATACTGCTCGCAATTCTGGAGCAGTGACGATGCCGCTGATTTGTCTGGGCGGCGATATGTGGTGCCTATTTCCATGGCTCGGTACCTATGCGTTTCTGGCATTAGAACGCTTTTTGAAAATAAAATGCGCCGGTGTTCTCAAGTTGACAGGACTGGATGTTTTCCGCCCTTATTTCATGCAATTCAAAATGAAAGCAACAAAAGAAGAATTTTTCGCTGTGCTCAAAAAGATGGCAGCGCAGCCTCTCGATCCCATGGAACTAGTATATCCTAATGAAATACCATATTTTGAAAAATATGATGAATATGTGCCAGACATTTTGGTGAAAAAGGGATTTGCTTACGGTGTACTGGATATTGATGGTATGAAAAAACGAATTCAATGTATGTAGGTTTATGAATGATGCAATGCAAGGAATTTATAAAACTTTGCCTGTAGTCAGAAAAGCTTTTAAAAAGTCGGCAGAGAGACTCTTCATGAAAGAAACGCATGGTAAAATGGGTTTAACTTCTACTGTGAATAGTCATTGTAATACTGCAAAATTTCCTTTTATGATAATGTGTCAATAAGACTGCTCAAAAAAATGCCGCAGATGAAAATCTGCGGCATTTAATTAAAAAACGTTATGTACAATAACTTAAAACCACATTCGAATAGAACGCAAAACGATCAAACAAAAATCATAACAATTGAATTACGGCATTGGACTGCCACAGGAACCGCAGAATTTGCTGTCAGCTTCGTTGGGTGCATTGCAGTTCGGACAAAATTTTGGAGTTGGCGCAGTTGTTTCGGCAAGCTGCTCCGGAACAACTGTAGGCTCGTTGTCAGAAGGTGCTGCTTGCGGTGTTTCAACATCGCTGTTATCTGGTACCGAATAGTGAAAATTCGGTGTGGTATTATCAGATACAACCGATTTTTCCGGTACATTCATTTGTTGCTCTGTGACGGGGATAAGATTCTTTTTTTCAGATTTTTTTGCTGCAATGTTGAGCATGATGCCGATAATGGTAAAAATCAATCCATATGCGGTTACAGAAAGTCCGGCGGGTAAACTGTTAATTAGCAGTATATTTAGTCCGCTTTTCAAAGGCTGTAAAAAGGCAATTATCCCTAGAACGTTGGTACAGAGCGCAACAATGCCGCAGCCAAGTACAAAAAGAAGACCGGGCAGCATAATAGCAATGCCATATCCTACAAGCATTCTGCCTTTTCGCCAATGACCACGCAGGGCGAGGAAAAGCCAGATCAAAAACAGGGCAATGGCGATAGCACCATAAGTAATTACGCCGGCGAGTGAACAGGAAAAACGCACTATAATCTTTCCGAAACCATGTCCCATAATGCGATCGAATGTATGATTCCATTCAGTAAAATCGTCATGAAACGCCATACTTATGGCCTGTCGATCTACTTCAGCAAAAACGATCCCCGTTTGTGTACGCATCACGGGATTCATATCATTTTGCAGAAAGTCAGAAAATGCTTCGGCATCAAGCTGCGGAAACGTCTGAGAATCGTTTGCGACATAGGCAGTTAGATCAGAAAAATATGTACATACATATTGATTGAATTTTGGCTGTTCCAATAAAACGGTGGTATATTCTTCTGTCAGATTGGCACTCTGCCAAAAGTAATGGTCGTACAGGAACGTACCAAGTGAGACTGAAACGCCGTCATCTTCCACGATTATGCTGGATAGATCAATTTTAGATACAGCGGCAGGGAGCGATTGGTGAGAAATCAGCATGTACAGAATGCTGCTGCATAAAAAAAGAGTGCTGAATAACAATGAGAAAAAAAATAAGAGGATGGAACCGATGACAGCACCGACACCGGATTTCTTTTTCTTTGCTGGAATGCCCGGCTGCTCTGCCGTCGTGTTGTTTTCATGGTTTTTTTTAGACATGATGACCTCCGTTTTTGTTTTATGGCAATATTACACTAGAAAGTGTACCTTTACAAATTTTATTGGACACTTCAAAAAACACATCCACTGATCAAGTATCAAGTGTAAAATACATCCTTCATATGATTACTTCTTTCGGCATCAACGCTGTTGCCTCAAATTTTCAAAATGTCCCTTTCTTTTTGCAAACCGCCGAGAAGCGTAGGTACAAGTATTGCATTTATTATAACATTCTTTGAATATCGTGTCAAGGTTATACGTTGAATTCGTTTTTTATATTATAGCAATCTTTATTGCAGCATAGCACCATTTCCCATAAAAATTAAAGTGAAAAATTTGGAGTGAAACATGATGCATTTGCCGTAGATGTATATTCTTGGGCATTTTGCAGACAATAGGGAGGCAACATCACACAAAACGTTTTTGTTGGTTTTTACTGTTTGCTTGTATGATCCATTTTTTACTAAACGATTTTTTAAGCATATACAGAAAAAGCGGACTGTGCATGGGATAACGGTTTATTGTGCGATGCTGACAAGATCCATCGTCCACGGCGGGAACGGGAAATATCCGTCAAATGGGGCGAGCCAGAATTTTATCATAGGAGGATTCCATAGATGAAAGCGACAGGAATAGTCAGAAGAATTGACGATTTGGGGCGTGTGGTCATCCCGAAGGAAATTCGGCGTACCATGCGAATCCGGGAAGGAGATCCTTTAGAGATTTATACCAGCGGCGAAGGAGAAGTGATTTTTAAAAAATATTCTCCGATAGGAGAAATGAGTGAAAATGCTTCACAGGTTGCAGAGATTATGCATCGGCTGTCGGGTTGTCCGGTAGCAGTCTTTGACCGTGATCACGTAGTATCGGTATCTGGTGCAGCAAAAAAGGAGTGGAACGCCAGACGTGTATCTCCGGAACTGGAGGAACTGATGGAACAGCGCCGGCAGTATTTCTCTGAGACAGGACGGCCATCGTTGATGCCGGCAGAAGGCGTGGAAAAGAGTGCAGTTGCCTGCATTCCGATTATTGCTGCAGGCGATGTAACAGGTGCCGTCGCATTTTTGGATAACGGCAATGGTACTGGTTTGAATGATAGCCAGAAGAGCCTGATTCAGGCGGCGTCACAGTTCCTAGGGAAACAACTGGAAGGTTGAGTTGTACAGGTAAGCGATCAAGACCGTTTTTCTTGTTTTGACCTGTACAAACAAAGCCGGCAAAAATGGATAAAAAAGGCACCGCACAACGAATGTTTGTTCGCTTTGTGCGGTGCTGTCTTTTATGAAATGTATTATGCGAGTTGGAACCGATAGATGCTTGCTGTGCCTTGAACCTCTAAATATAACGTTGCAATACCGTTATAAGCTTTCAGTGGAATGGTATATAGATGAAAATCGTCCTGACAGCGGCAAGGAGAAATTTCTGCTTGTCCTAGAATAGTATCACCTGCTTTCAAAAGTACAGTCGTTTTGCTGCGTGGTGCAGCTGCCCATAATTCTGC
Source organism: uncultured Ruminococcus sp. (assembly GCA_949291345.1). GTDB lineage: Bacteria > Bacillota > Clostridia > Oscillospirales > Ruminococcaceae > Ruminococcus_C. The sequence goes on along the minus strand of CASEVP010000002.1, from coordinate 16,343 downwards.
TTTGGTATATTCTTGAAAGTTTGCGTCCTTATAGATAAAGCAACCTCCCCATTCATTGGTGCAGCCATACCAGTCGTTTTTGGCAAAGGAAAATGCCAGTCGTGTCATCATACCGGTTTTTTCGTCGTAATTTTTGACACAGATAGGGAGAGATAGATCTCGGGGCGGAATTACTTCTCCCGGTACTGTCAAAATAACAGTCTGGCGAATGTCACTTGAGGAGGCACCGATGTTAAACTGATAGTCACCATGTTCTACCAACATTTTTTCGCGTGTTACATCGTAGCATTCTAATGCATACCAGGGTACAAAAATAGAGACGGGTATTGTTTCACCAGCAGGAATTGACACTCGTTGGAATCCACATAGCTGTTGAATAGGGCGTTTCATGCGGGAACAAAGGGGATGAAAATAGATCTGTACTACTTCGTCACCATCTACAGCAGAAGTGTTTGTCACATCGCAGCGGAACACAATCCCTTCTTCCACCAATTTCCCTTGAAAATTGTCATAAGAAAACGTGCTGTAGGACAATCCGTGTCCAAAGGGGTATAGCGGTTTGACAGTATCATATAAATATGTGCGTTCTGCATGGATGATGTCATATTCCATGATATCGGGGAGATCCTTTGCGGAGCGGTACCAGGTGATGGGACAACGTGCTGCCGGATTGTTTTTGCCAAGCAAGGTATCTGCTACGGCATTTCCCAGTTCGGGACCTGCATGGGATGTGTATAAAATAGCCGGTACCAGAGATTGTGCCTCGCCCAGGGCATAGGGATAGCTGGAAACCAGTACAAGCACGGTATTGGGGTTTGCGTTTTGCACGGCACGAAGGAGTGCTTTTTGATGTTGGGGTAATTCTAGATTGGGGCGGTCATAACATTCCCTTGCTACCTGCATTGGGTGATTGCCAAGACAGAGAATCACAACATCTGCTTCTTTAGCCAGTTTAGCAGCACGGGCGGCGCCATCTTCTACCGTGACAAACCGAAATAGCTTTTCCTCACACGGTTTTCCTCCTGTAACGGCTTTCATGATGCCGTTTTCCTGTACTGCGATGTCCATCGGAACATCATGCCAACTACGTAAACGTACATATTCGCCATATGTTTCTGGTCGAAGCCATTCTTTAATAAACCATTCGTAAGGTGTTTTACTTGTAGCACAATATTCACCATTTTCAATGACATATTTGTCATTGCAGCATGCTCGGAGATTGAGACTTCCAAAGTCCCAGTCATGGTAACGGAATGTTTCACTTTCACCTATGCTATCACTTTGGAACTGTAAATGTCCGTCCTCAGCGACACAGCAATATTTACCGGTTTTAGCGGACTGTAGTGCTACGATATCATAGCCGTCGTCCCATAGAACACGATGTTCTCCCAGAGAACTTCGCAGGGCATCGACTATATTGATGGCATAAGAGGAGGTGCCGGTGTACCAATCTCGGTAATTTTCCGCAGATAGGGGACCGATGACAGCGACTTTTGCATTCTGTGGCAGAGAGAGCGGCAAAATGCCCTGATTGTGTAGCAGACACATCTGCTCCATGGCAGCGCAGCGGTTGACAATTCTGTGCAATGCAGTATCAGTTTCGGGACAATCGGTGTTATAGGGGCAAGCATCCCCGTCGAATTCGCCGAGCTGAAATCTGCCCAAAAGGGAATTCCCTACGGCCTTGTCAATGTCCGCTTCGGTGATAAGTCCTCTGTCAAGTGCATCCTTTGCGGCAGCCGCAACCATTTCTGCATCGTCAGTCATTATGTCATTGCCGGCTTTGAGGCAGGCGGCAAGTGCTTCTGCGTGGGTAGCGTGTGAGTGATGTAGCATCACATTCTGGGAAAAGTCATCGCCGTCTGTAACCACGAATCCCAAATGCCATTTGTCTTTTGCAATGTTTTGTACATCCGGATTCATGCATGCAGGCACACCGCTTAGTTCGTTATATGCAGTCATCATTGACTTTGCACCGCCCCGTACCACAGCGCCTTCAAAAGCACGGTAATAGTATTCGTGCAGTGTGCGCGGTGTTACATTAGAAGAACAGCTTCCACGATTCTTTTCGTTGTTGTTGGCACAGAAGTGCTTAAGTGTAGGAATTGTGCGGCAGTACTTGGGATCATCTCCCGCAAGTCCTTGTGTATACGCAGTTGTCATTTCGCTAATAAGGAAGGGATCTTCTCCGTATCCTTCCTCTGTTCTGCCCCATCTTGGATCTCGCTCTGGATCCACGGTAGGTCCCCATACCATCAAGTGTCCTTTTGGATCCTTGCGGTGGAAAAAACGTGCTTCTTCTCCCGCAATATCACCAATTTGCGACATTAAGTGCGGATCAAACGTGGAGGCAAGTCCGATGGGTTGTGGAAATACAGTGGAATATTCTGTTGGCTCACGGGAAACATAGCCCCGTGCAATTTCTTGTCCGATATACCATTCTCCGATGCCCAGACGTTCGACGGGAAACTGGTGGGTGGAGAGCATTCCCAGTTTTTCTTCTACGGTTAGTCGATCAAGCAATAACCGTACGCGTGTTTCCATGGGAATAGCAGGATTGCGAAAGTCATCTGGTTTTGGCATATTGTATCCCTCCTAAAAATGTATGTTGAACACTCTAGAAAAATAAGTTTGAAAAGTGTCCTTATTTATATTGAAATAGCAACACTGATAAAAAATGTATAGTGCTGCACTTAAAACATCTAGGCATACATCGGTATGCCTGTGGCGTTTTTGTTTCAACTGACACATGCGGTATTGCCTATGGAGAAGTAATTTGCTTTTTTTGTTCTCGCAGTTCTCGGAAAAAATCCCGTAATATTTTGGCGCATGCTTCCTGCATGATACCTTCATAAACCACTGGTTTCCAGTTGTACGGCAGTGTAAAAAGCTGCTGTACAGAGCATACAGCACCTCCTTTTGGATCTCTGGTGCCAAACACCAATTCGTCTATACGTGCATGAAGAATGGCACCGGCACACATCGGACACGGCTCCAGTGTGACATATAGTGAACTGTCCACAATGCGCCATCCGCCTAGTGTGCGGCTTGCCATGTCGATCGCCATGATTTCTGCATGTGCCAAAGGCGATTTGTCCGATTCTCTTCGGTTATATCCCTCACCAATGATACGACCTGTGGATTTTTGCACAATTACAGCGCCGACAGGCACTTCACCTAGAGAAGCGGCATATGCCGCCAGTGTTAGCGCACGTTCCATATAACTGGGATTCGGGGTAAAGTTTGTCACTAAAAGATCACCTCAATTATCATTAGAATGATACAAAGACAGAAAATAATCATTAGTGGTCCGAGATGAAATATTGTCTTAATCCGTTCCCGCAGCGTGAGATAATGTTTTTGTGTTACCAGTCCGGGATAATTTCGTCGGGGACGTATGAAAATGAGACAAAGCAGGAGACCGGCTGCAAAGATAAGTAACATCAATAGCAGGCGGTAGTCGTGGCTGCGATCTGATCGAATTTCCAGTGTAAACATAGCAAATAGCAGCAGATGATACAAAATACGGCTTACCATACTTGGCAGCAGCGAACCACTGCGTAAAACCGAAATTCCTGTGATGATGCTAAAAGTTAGTTCCATCAGAATGGTTACGTAGCTATGCGAAATGCATACGGCTAACAAGGCAGTGATTACAATTGCATACCAATCACCAAATTGACGCAGAACGTGAAGTGCTTCTCCATGAATCAAAAGTTCATTTAAAATACAGACCATAAGCAACTCAAATGCTAGATAAAATATCTGATAAGAAGGTTGCATGTAAGAAACAGCATAGTATGCCTCTCCTAAGGTGCTGAGACTCAGAAAGTTGATAGGAGAGAATGCAAGCCAAATATTTGCTACTGAAAATACAATTAGTGTTACGCCAATGGTGGTAGGAAATTCATGCAGTACATCAATTTTAATGTGATAAGCCACTCGTCGTGGCAGATGAAAAGTAAAGCGGAAGATCAGGATCGGCACTAGGAACTTTAAAATGGTTTTAAGCATCAGAATGATTAGAACAGCAGTCTGATTTCCAAATACGGTACCGTCACTGTAACAGTAACCCACATCCAATCCAGCTAACTGCGCGATGCCCATTAGAATTGCAGCCAGCAAGTTTTCAATTAATAGGTAACAAAAGATTCCCATGCCGAGAATCAGATTGATACGAATCATAGCACGTCGTTCTTCTGCTGCCGGATTTGGAGAATGATACCCTTTTCCTTCTATGTAGACCGTCTCTTTTTGCTTTTTTCGGCAACGGAAGGCATAATCATTGTTTTTTTGATTTCTCCATGCTTTGAAAGCTTTGTTGTATTCTTCGGAAACAGTGCTGTAATTTGCCTGTTCCACAATGTCTAAAGTGTCTTCCGATTTTTTGAATGTTTTTTTCTCTTTTACGTTTGTTGTTTCCATATATTACGCTCCCCCAAGCGTCTTGCGAGTTGTTCTTTTTGCAGAAAAATGCAGCAGTGAATGCTGTTTAGAAAACCTGCCTGTCATTTTTAACACAAGGATACATTACTCATTTTATTACATTATATCACAGAGACACATAAAATGGTTTAGTGAACTAATAATATTTCGTTGCACTTTTTGAACCTTTCATATCTTCTTTATGTATAAAATGAATAAAAATCTTTTTATGCCTTTTGCCTTTTGTGGTACATAATAATAAATCGTGAATCTTATATCTGAATAGAATATATATTGTAAAATAAAGTAAAAAATAAGAGAAAAATCAAGTGAAAATAAAATAAATTAACAATAAAATACAATTGGTATAAAAATATACCATAATTTGCGTACTCGTTGAAAGCTGTATAATAATCATAGATAAAATTCAGAATGTTATATGAATTTGTGTATTGACAATAATAAAAAAAAGGAGTATAATGAAATCGTTCAAATAAATTTGTATCGTGATAATGAATGAAATGAGGTATGTGTATGAAAAAAAAGGCATTGGCGTGTTTGGCAGCTGCTGTGATTGGAATTTCTGCGGCAGGAAATATGAGCGTTAACAATCAGCCGGCGGTAACAGCGGCAAATTTGCCGAATATGGAATACCTGGACAGAGGAATTTCAGCAGTGCAGACAGGCAGCGGCATGTTGGTAAGCTGGAGGTATTTGGCAAGTGATGCAGAAAATACAGAGTTTCAACTGTATCGTGGCAGTACACTGATTTATACCAGTACAAGCGGTATGGCAACATGCTATCTGGACAGCGCTGGTTCTGCCAGTGATGTGTATCGGGTAGATACGTTACAAAATGGCAATGTAATTGGGACAGATGTATGTCGGTTGACATCGGCACAGAATTATTTTCAGATCAATCTTGAACCGCCTACGGGAGATAACTGTACTTATTCACCTAACGACTGTTCCACAGGTGACGTAGATGGTGACGGGGTATACGAATTGTTCCTCAAGTGGGATCCATCTAATTCGAAGGACAACTCTCAAAGCGGTGTTACCGGAAATGTATATATCGACTGCTACCGACTGGATGGAACACGGTTGTGGCGAATTGATTTGGGAAGAAATATTCGGGCAGGCGCACATTATACTCAGTTTTTCGTAGCAGATTTTGATTGTGATGGCCGTGCAGAAATGACTTGTAAAACGGCAGACGGCACGGTAGACGGACAGGGGACTGTAATCGGAGACAGCGGCGCTGATTATCGCAATTCAAGCGGCTATATTTTGTCTGGTCCGGAATATTATACGTTATTTGATGGACTGACGGGTGCGGCGCTGGATACGGTTGATTACGAACCGCAGAGGGGCGACGTTTCAAAATGGGGAGATAAATACGGAAATCGTGTGGATCGTTTCTGGGGTACTGTGGCATATTTGGACGGTGTGCACCCCAGTGTTGTCACCGGACGAGGTTACTATACCAGAATGACAGCAACGGCATATGATGTCGTGAATAAGAAACTTGTAAAGCGCTGGGCATTTGATACCGGAAATAATTCGTCTGCAGACGGTTACGGTGAGGGCAATCACAATAGTATGGCTGCGGATGTTGATGGCGATGGCAAGCAGGAAATCATTACTGGTGCCACATGTATTGATGATAATGGAACGGTACTCTGGTGCCGCAAGTCCGGACATGGAGATGCGATGCATTTGGGCGATCTTTTGCCGGATCGTCCGGGGCTGGAACTTTGGATATGTCATGAAGAGTCTCCATATGGTGTAACGCTGGTAGATGCTAAGACCGGAGGAACCATATTTCATAAGGATGGTTCCAAAGATACAGGCCGCTGCTGTGCGGACAATATCTGGAGCGGTAACGATGGCGCAGAATTCTGGGGATTGGGCAATGACGTATATGACGGATCTGGAAATTTACTAAACTGCAAACGACCAGCAATCAATTTTTTGAGCTACTGGGATGGCGATTTAGAACGTGAAATTTTAGACGGCTCTACCGATTCTCCAGCGACAATTTCAAAGATGCAAGAAGACGGAACGCTGACTACACTTTTGACAACAACAGGGTACTATACTTGTAATACGACAAAGGGAACTCCCTGCCTTTCTGCGGATTTATTTGGTGATTGGCGTGAAGAATTGGTCGTACGCGGGGCAGACAGCAAGTCCATTCGAATTTATTGTACGCCATATGATACGGACTATCGAATTACAACACTTATGCACGATCCCCAGTACAGGGTGCAGGTATCTGCTCAAAATACTGCTTATAATCAACCGCCACATGCAAGCTTTTATCTAGGATCGGAAAGAGCGTTGCCGGCACGTGCAGAGGTGACGGTGCTGCCGCAGAGCGGTGAAACACCGGTGACGCCGCCAACATCACAAACTCCAGTTGCTGCTACATTGCCGGAGGGAGTCGTGTTCATGCTGAAGAATGTGAACAGCGGTTTGTATATGGAAGTGGCAAATGGTACGGCAGAAGAGGGTGCCAATGTTCAACAGTGGGGTGCAGATGAACCGGGTGCACATAATACATGGCGTGCGATACCTGCGGGAGACGGATATTATTATTTATATAGCCAAGTGGGCGATAAGATTAGTTATCTTTTAGATGTATCGGCGGCAAGACCGGATAATGGTACCAATGTGACAATTTGGAGCAAGAGCACTCGTGAGGCGGCGCAGCAGTTTTTGTTTTCTTTGAATACAGACGGTTCGTACACAATTTATACCAAGGCATCTGATCTGAAATCCTGCGTGGAAGTTGTCAATGGAGAAGTGGATTACGGCTCTAATGTGCAACAGTGGGAAGTGAATGGATTTAGCTGCCAGCACTGGATACTGGAGACGGTAAAAGACTCTGGTGCGGTAATGGACACGACAAAAGTTTATCAGTTCCAGAATGCTGGAAGTGAAAAATATTTGGAAGTACAGGACGGTACTGCTGAGGCTGGAGCAAATGTGCAGCAATGGGGTGCATACGGAACTTCTGACCATAATAGCTGGACATTGCAGGAAGCTGGAGACGGATACTATTACATTTTGTCCATGTTGGGTGATGGCAAGACTTACTATTTGGATGTTACCCGTGCAAAGCCGACAGATGGAACAAATATTGAAATATACACTGAGAGCAAGACGGCGGCACAGCAGTTTAAGTTTGTGCCGAATCCAGATGGCACTTATACCATCCTCACAAAGGTGTCGGATGATCAGAGTGTGATCGGTGTTGCGGATGGTTCTACAGAAAATGGCGGTAATGTGGTGCAGTGGACAAGAAATGGTAATGTAGATCAGAACTGGTATGTTACAGCAGTTGGTGACGTGCAGGTGACGACAACGACAACAGAAGCAACCACCACTACGGAATTAACAACAACTGAAACGATAACAACTACAGAAACAACTACAACAATGGTAACGCAGACAGAAACAACTACGACGACAACCGTGCCGCAGACATCATCTGTAACTGTGTCAAATGAAACAACAACAAATGTAACAACAGTGTCAGAGACAACAACGCAGAAAGTTACACAGTCAGTACCGGTAACTACGACGACTACATCTGTGCCGATTATTGAGGAAGCAATGTATGGTGACGTTTCCTTGGATGGTAGAGTGGAGATTGTTGATGCAATCATGTTAAATAAGGTGATTGCTGGAACGGTGATTCCGAATGAACAAATGATTCAGAATGCAGATTGTTATCAAGACGGTGAATTGAGTTCCAATGACACGATCGCATTATTGCAATTCTTGGTGGGCATAGTAGATGCACTGCCGGTAATGCCGACAACGTAAAATGTGAAGTCTAGGCTGATGTTGTATTAACTTGAAATGGTATTCCTTTTGATACCTTGTTTTATGTTTTCTTTGATGGAAAAAGCCGGTGGATCCGTTTGTTAACGGAAAACCGGCTTTTTTCTATGTATTGTGAATCCAATTAATATAGGAAATGTGTGCAGATTCTCTGACCAGATTTTTTACGACGCAGGTTTCAAATGATTCTGGAATGTACTTGTTTTTTATGAAAATCGGTATGGGTGGCACTGCAAAAAGAGCATGTATATGGGTTGTGTCATTTTTCACACAGAAATTCATGTGTGCTATTTTGATAAACGATTTTTGCGCAGTTTTTTTGTATGGAAAATAAAAAAGAACCGCTGATTGAAATGGCACAATCAGCGGCGCTTTAATAAAATTCAAAAGAAGAATAGTACTGTTTAGGGGAGGGGGTTGTGGGGTTTGGGATATTGTTTTATATCCCGTTTTTTAGAGTCTATTCTATCTTGAATTTTGCATAGTATGTGTATATTTCCATATTCAAAACGATAAAATCGCTGACGAAACCGATGGAAGGAAATAAGATAAAAACAAATAATTTGTATTGATCTAAAGTTTATTCTTCTAATGATTTTCCCCATACAAATGGATCCGTACATGGTGCAAATTGTATGGTTTGTGATTTAACAGCAGTTCTTTTGCGGCGGAAAAAGGAATGTTCATCTGTTTTTGCCTGTGTAGAAATAGAATCCACAATGATTTGATAAGAATGTCCTTTTTCGCATAATTCGGCTTTACGATCCAATGCTAGATTTCGGAAATATACAAACAAGTTGGCAATGACCATAATGAGATTGATTAGGTATATTGCAAAGACATAGGAATTTTGTAATGTAACGCCGATTGATAGTTTTGCAATAATTCCGGCAATGTATCCTATTATTAACAAGAGAATAAATGGCAGACTCATGCCTTTTGCGCTGCGGCATCTATAGTTTTTAATGAGATTAATGGGCCATGAGCACCCAAAACAAATTAGCATTACTGTTTCTAAAATTTCTCCCATAGAATTACGCCTCATCTTTCTTGTCATGCAGGGAAAACCATCCGGTTTTACAGACTCTTTCAGCTCTTTCTCTTGCAATTTCTAGTATAGCACATGTGTAGATATTTGTCTAATATGTGTTTTTATCACAATCCATAGGGTTAATACTATGAATTGTGATAAAAACCACATAAAATGCAATGAATTATACAAAGTGCACAAAATTCAATATAATTATTTTTGCATAATTACAGTTTCATTGCGGATACATCTAAAACAATTCATAAATCAATTTTGTCCGTACTGAAAAAACAAGCGTATTCACTAAAAACACAGTAAAAAAAGGGGAAAAATTGTGGTATTTCCCCATTGATTTTTTAAGAAAAAAAGAATATACTTATATAGTATGTGAAATATATGCAGTGCCATAGAAAGGATAGATTGGCATATGCAGGGGAGTTTTCTGTGGCACTCAGGAGAAAAGCCATAAATAAGCATAGTAAGGAGCAGAACGCGCGACGGCGTTCTGGAAGACAGATATGGGAGTAAAAGTTGTCAAATTTGGCGGCAGCAGCCTTGCCGATGCAAATCAGATCAAAAAAGCTGCTGCAATTATTCAGGCAGATGCACAGCGCCGTTATGTGGTGCCGTCTGCACCGGGCAAACGATTTCAGGAAGATACAAAAGTGACGGATATGCTGTATGCATGCTATGAATTGGCAGAGAAGGGACTGGATTTTCAGCGGCAGCTAGAGGCGATTCAAAAGCGTTATCAAGAAATCATTGATGGGCTGGGAATGGAGCTTTCGCTGGACAGTGAATTTGCAGAGATCGCTGATCATTTTCGAAAGCGTGCAGGGAAGGACTATGCGGCAAGTCGCGGCGAATATCTGAACGGAAAGGTCATCGCCTCTTATCTTCAATTTCCTTTTATTGATGCAGCAGAGGTGATTTTCTTTGCACCGGACGGTAGTCTGGATGATGATAAAACCAATGCCGTTTTGCGGGGGCGTCTAGCAGGTGTGGATAATGCCGTAATTCCGGGCTTTTATGGCTGTGGTGCCGATGGATATGTAAAGACATTTTCCAGAGGCGGCAGTGATGTGACCGGTTCGATCGTGGCAGGTGCCGTAAAGGCATCGTTGTATGAAAACTGGACAGATGTATCCGGCTTTTTGGTGGCAGATCCTCGGATCGTGGAAAATCCGGCAGTAATTCGTACTATTACATATACAGAATTGAGAGAACTTTCTTATATGGGTGCGTCTGTACTGCATGAAGCGGCAATTTTCCCGGTACGTTCGGCAGGAATCCCTATCAATATCCGTAATACCAATGCACCTGATGAACCGGGTACTATGATTGTACCCGAAAGCACAGATGAAGAGATTTCAGCTTATACGATCACAGGTATTGCAGGCAAGAAGGATTTTACCTCTATTAATATTCATAAGGATATGATGAACAGTCAAATCGGATTTTGTCGTGATGTGTTAAATGTTCTGGCAAATCATAATATTCCTTTGGAACATATGCCGTCCAGTATTGACTCTATGACGGTGATCGTGGATTCTAGCCATTTGAAGGGTGTGGAAGATGAAATCCGTACAGAGATTCAAAAGGCAGTGCAGCCGGATACCATTGACACAGAAGAAAACATTGCGTTGATTGCTGTTGTGGGTCGTGGTATGTGCCGCACACGTGGAGTTGCCGCAAGAATTTTTGCTGCATTGGCTCATGCGAGAATTAATGTCCGAATGATTGATCAGGGTTCCAGTGAATTGAATGTCATTGTTGCTGTAAAGGATAACGACTTTGAGCAGGCAATACGTTGTATTTATGAGATGTTTGTCAATTCTGTAGAAGGATGAGATATAAAATTTGATGAAAAAGGAAAGAGGGAAAGCAGGTAAAAACGCTTTCCCTCTTTTAAATTTTCGTGAAAATTACAGAGTTATTATTGGATCGGCAAAGACAATACAGAAACGCTTCATAACAGAAATTATAATAGACGTGCCATTGTTTTTTTGCCGCATAGGATGTTGTTTCCCGCTGCATTTTTTCTGCTGTTCTGCTTTACAAAAAACGTATATCGGTAAAAACAACGATATGCGTAGAGTGGGTGAATTCTTGTGAGTGTGGTCAGCTTTATTCCCAGATGCGGTCATAGTGATCTTGTTCGTCCATCCAGAACGGCAAGATATGAGGTCGAATGGAAAATACTAATAAAAGCATCGCAGTCAAACAAAAAGGCTCGTGTCCTGTGGTACGTATTATAAACGGAACAACAAATGATGCTGTTGCCCGTCCGGAATCGGCAAGTGTAATGATCCTTTCAAACATAGGAGAAAATATATTCCATATACCGGCAATGTACAAACAAAGTGCGGCAATGTGGATTAAAGGACTTATCCATTTTGGAAGGCGTATGAGTGTAGGCAGTAAAAAGAGAAAAAATAATCCAACCTGCATCCAGTGTGTAAAATTGGGCGTGATGCAGGCAACAACAGCAAAGATACCCAGCGGAAACAGTAGCAATTCTGGTCTCCTCCGGCCGAAAACAAAGCAGAAAATGCCCAGCATGGCACTTGAGATCAGCGTGCACCAGTAGTCCCAGTACTGGGTGTATCCTGGAACTGAAAGCAGAGTATATATGGTGTTGCAGCACAAGAGAGAAGCAAAGATTCCAGCAGCAGCAGGAAGTTTGGATGACGGTGGAATGTAATAACGATATAATTTCATAATGCGTTACCTCCGTTAAGGCAGTGTATTACACGACTTAGTATACCACGTTTTTGGTGACTGTGTCAAATGTACGCGTACAGATTAAAAATATGGTAACCAAACGGGCTTTGTATATGTTCAGGTTGGGAAATGAAAAAATTGTGAAATACGAAAAAAGGTACTTGACATTTTGTTGTATCGTGGTAAAATAATAATACGTCATAATTGTTTTGTATTGAACTGTTTTGTGGTAAACAAAATAGAAAGAAGGAATCAAATGGAAACTAGACATTTGGGCATTGAGGTGCACCGTTTGGAGAAAATCATGTTACGAGAGCGGATGCGCTGTATGCCGTATCAAGATGCAGATCGTCTGACAGGAACCCATGGATATTGGCTGAAATATTTGTATGAGAATCGAAACCGAAATATTTTCCAGCGGGATATTGAAAAGCAATTTTCGGTCAGTCGTTCCACAGTAACGGTAGCGTTGCAGCTGATGGAGAAAAACGGATTGATTGTCCGGGAAGGGGTGGCACAAGATGCAAGATTAAAACGAATTACGCTGACAGAGAAGGCAATACAGTTGAATCAGCAGATCAGAGAAGAAATAGAGACTTTTGAAAAGAAACTGACGAAAGGCATCAGTGAAGAAGAAGCGACAGTATTTTTGCGAGTAATACAAAAAATGCGTAAAAATCTTGGGGAAAAAATATAATCAGGTGACGTTGTACAAGGAATGTGTGTTGGCAGATCAATGTGCAATGTTGTTTTTATAAAAAGGAGGAATTGCCAATGGTGGGAAAACTGATGAGATCGATACGGGAATTTGCTGCAGCATCGCTGTTGTCTCCTTTGTTTGTAGTGCTGGAAGTGGTTATGGAAGTGATTATTCCGCTTTTGATGGCGTCACTCATTGACGAAGGTATTATTGGCGATGGCGGCATGCATGCCGTTTTAATGTATGGACTGCTTTTGGTGGTATGCTGCGTTTTCTCTCTTGTATTCGGTGCACTGGCGGGACATTATGCTGCAAAGGCATCGGCCGGATTTGCTAGAAATCTGCGGCATGATATGTTTTATAAGGTGCAGAAATATTCTTTTTTTAATATTGATAAGTTTTCTGCTGCAAGTATTGTGACACGTTTGACAACAGATGTGACAAATGTACAAAATGCGTATCAGATGCTGGTGCGTGTGGCATTACGATCGCCGGCAATGCTGATATTTTCCATGGTTATGGCGTTTCAATTAAGTCCAAAGCTGGCACTGATTTATTTGGCTGCGGTGCCGGTGCTGGGACTGGGACTGTTTTTGATTATGTCACGTGTGCATCCGATTTTTGAGCGTGTGTTCAAAACGTATGATAAGCTAAACAATATCACACAAGAAAACTTGCACGGGATTCGAGTGGTCAAATCATTTGTGCGGGAAGATCATGAGATTGAGAAGTTTTCAAAAGTGTCCGAAAAGATTTATCATGATTTTTCCAAAGCGGAGAAACGTCTGGCGTTTAATAATCCGCTAATGCAGTTTTGTGTGTATTCTTGTATGATTTTGGTTTCTTGGTTTGGTGCCAGAATGATTGTCAGCAGCACGCTGACCACCGGACAGCTTATGAGTCTAATGACATATGCAATTCAGATTTTGTCTAGCTTGATGATGCTGTCTATGGTATTTGTTATGATCATTATGTCTCGTGCCTCCGCAGAGCGTATTGTAGAAATATTAGATGAAGAAAGCGATATCGTCAGTCCTAAAGATGCTATTACGGAAGTTTTAGATGGCAGCATAGATTTTGAGGATGTAAGTTTCAGTTATAGCAAACGTGAGGATAAATGTTGCTTAAATCATATTGATTTGCATATCCCTGCGGGTGCAACTGTGGGAATACTTGGCGGTACTGGCAGTGCCAAAAGTTCGCTGGTACAATTGATTCCCCGTTTGTATGATGCAACAGCAGGAACTGTAAAGGTTGGCGGTATAGATGTACGCAAATACGACGTGGAAGCACTGCGTGCAAATGTGGCAATGGTTCTCCAGAAAAACGTTCTGTTTTCAGGCACGATCAAGGAAAATCTTCGTTGGGGTAATCCGAATGCAGATGATGCCGAGATGCGGCGTTATTGCCAACTAGCACATGCGGACGAATTTATTGAGACATTTCCCGACAAATATGATACATATATTGAGCAGGGCGGTACCAATGTTTCTGGGGGGCAGAAGCAGCGTTTGTGTATTGCGCGCGCACTGCTGAAAAAACCGAAGATTTTAATACTAGACGATTCTACCAGTGCAGTGGATACGAAGACAGATGCGGGAATCCGACAATCACTGCGGGATGAGATTCCTGATACTACCAAAATCATTATTGCTCAGCGTGTGACATCTCTGATGGATGCGGATATGATCTTGGTCATGGACGAAGGTAAGATTGACGGCATAGGCACGCACGAAGAATTGCTAAAGAATAATGCAATTTACCGGGAAGTTTATGAATCGCAGCAGAAAGGAAGTGTGCCCCAATGAGTATAGGTAAACAGCACAGTGCACCGCCTCGTGGTGTAATGGTACCGGGTGCGACAAAGGGAGCGGGAAAGAATTTTTGTCGTCTGTTGTCGTACATGAAAAGATATCGGCTTCAACTGGTTTTGGTACTCATTTGTATTTTGATCAATGCCGTTGCGGGCGTTGCAAGTTCTATGTTTTTGGAAACGTTGATCGATGATTATATCTCACCGATGTTAATAAATGGCAGCCGGGATTTTTCCGGACTTGCAAAAGCTCTTGGCATGATGGGCTGCATCTATGCGGCGGGAATTTTGGGTGCATTATTCTATAATCGTTTAATGGTCGTTATTGCGCAAGGGATTCTAAAAACCATTCGTGATGAAATGTTTTCTCATATGCAGTCATTACCAATTCGATATTTTGATACCCACGCCAGCGGCGACGTGATGAGTTTGTATACTAATGATACAGATACTCTTCGTCAAATGCTTGCGCAGAGTATCCCGCAGATTTTTTCTTCTATTGTGACAGTGATTGCTGTGCTTTGTGCTATGCTGAAGCTGAGTGTATGGCTGACATTGTTTGTAGTTGTATTTGTGGCACTCATGATGCTGGTTACCAAATTTATCGGCGGCAGGAGCGGACGTTATTTTGTCAAACAGCAGTCATCGATTGGTCAGGTAAATGGTTATGTGGAAGAGATGATTCATGGGCAGAAGGTAATAAAGGTATTTTGTCATGAAGAACAAACAGAAAAGGATTTTGATCAACTAAATGATGAATTGTATCAGAATGCTGTCAGTGCAAACAGCTTTGCTAATATTCTGATGCCGATTATGAATAATTTAGGACATTTACAGTATGTGCTGATTGCTGTTCTGGGAGGAACGATGGCATTTTTTGGATTTGGCGGACTGACAATGGGTGTGATTGCGGCATTTCTACAGCTGAGCAGAAGTTTTTCCATGCCTGTTAGCCAAATTTCCCAGCAGGCGAGTGCAATCATCATGGCGCTTGCCGGTGCGGGACGGATCTTCCGGCTGCTTGATGAAGAGCCAGAGTCGGACAATGGTTATGTAACGCTGGTCAACGCGGAAGAAAAGGAAGGGCAGATTGTGGAAACAGAGCGCCATACCGGCTTATGGGCGTGGAAATATCCTCATGGAGATGGAACCATCACATATACCAAGATGCAGGGGGATGTGCAGTTTTTCGATGTAGACTTTGGTTATGTGCCGGATAAGATTGTGTTGCATAATATAAGCCTATATGCAAAACCCGGACAGAAAATTGCTTTTGTTGGAGCAACCGGTGCAGGAAAAACAACGATTACCAACCTGATTAATCGATTCTACGATCTGGCAGATGGAAAGATTCGGTATGATGGAATTAACATCAACAAAATTAAAAAACCGGATTTGCGGCGCTCTCTGGGAATTGTATTACAAGATGTCAACTTGTTTACCGGCACGGTTATGGAAAATATTCGCTATGGCAGGCTGGATGCTACAGATGAGGAATGTATTGCGGCCGCAAAACGTGCCAATGCGCATCATTTTATCATGTTACTGCCGGATGGCTATCAAACGGTACTTTCTGGAGATGGTTCTGGGCTGTCACAGGGACAACGGCAGCTACTTTCGATTGCAAGAGCGGCTGTTGCGGATCCGCCTGTCATGATCTTAGATGAAGCAACTTCGTCAATTGACACCCGTACAGAACGGATTGTACAGGCGGGTATGGATGCTTTGATGAGTGGCAGAACCGTGTTTGTCATTGCCCATCGTTTGTCTACTATTCAAAATTCTGATGTTATAATGGT
>CASEVP010000001.1 GCA_949291345.1 uncultured Ruminococcus sp. | reverse complement strand
TGAGTACATATATGATCTGGGATTTGATGCATCGGAAGGGTACCATACATATGGATTTGAATGGCAGAAGGATTATATTGCATGGTATGTGGACGGAAAGGAAGTTTATCGTGCAACGGAAAACATACCGGTAACACCAGGGAAAATCATGATGAACACGTGGCCGGGAACAGGTGTAAATGAATGGCTGAATGCCTATGATGGAACAACACCGCTGACCGCAAGGTATCAGTGGGTGACATACCAACAAAAAGCATGGTAAGTTTTTTGAATCCCGTATATGAAGTTTATTGGAATTATATAAATAAATAGAAAGGGATAAACATAGTATGAAGAAATTTATTGGTTATGAAAAGGGTATAAATTTTGGCGGATGGCTTTCGCAATGTAATCATACCTGTAAACATTATGATGAATTTATTGCAGAGAAAGATTTTGCACAAGTGGCTTCTTTGGGATTGGATCATGTTCGTATTCCGATTGATTATACGTTGTTGGAAAATGAAATTGGAGAGCCAACTGCCTATGGCATGGATTACATTCAAAAGGCGGTTGAATGGTGTGAAAAATACAAATTAAATATGATTTTGGATTTGCATAAAACTTGTGGCTTTTCCTTCGATAAAGGAGAACAGGAGAGTGGCTTTTTTACATCTGAATCACTTCAGGAACGTTTCTATTGTTTGTGGGAAAGACTAGCACAACATTTTGGAAGTTGCACCAGAATTGCATTTGAATTATTAAATGAAGTAACTGATCGGGAATATTGTGAAAAATGGAATGCAATTTCAGAACAATGTGTTCAGCGAATTCGAAAGATTGCACCGAATGTTTTCATTTTGATTGGCGGTTATGAAAATAATAGCGTCATGGCAATTCCCGATTTGAAAATGCCGTATGATGATAAAATCGTATATAACTTTCATTGCTATGAACCGTTGATTTTTACCCATCAAGGTGCATATTGGGTGGATGGTATGCCACAAGATTTTCGTTTAGCGTTTCCCGGGGAAACTCGAGAATATGCAGAAAACCAGAAACGGCTTGTTCAGATGGGACTTAAAACCGTCGACTTAGTCACAAATGTACAAACAAAAATGGTAAACAGTGCATATTTTGAAACATTGTTTGCTAAAGCAGTGGCAATTGCAGAAGAACGAGGGACAACATTGTACTGCGGTGAATATGGTGTGATTGATTTGGCGGATTCGGAAAGTACGGTTTCGTGGTATAAAGCTATTCATCAAGCATTTGAGAAATATGGGATTTCTCGCGCCGCATGGTGTTATAAGGGGATGGACTTTGGACTCACTGATCATCATATGATAGAAAAGATTATGCCGTATTTATAAGAGAGGATAATATGTTTATATGATTTTCGAACAGAAAGCATTCCCTGTTTTGTTCGGGAATAAAAATATTATCATGTGTATAAAAAGCTTAATGAGAAAAGTAAATATAAAATATTTTTGTTCTTAAAGCAAACAAAGATATAAAAAGCACCGCACAATGACATTTCGATAGTCATTGTGCGGTGTTTTTTATATTATAGTGCGATATTGATTTGGAGTAAGTCCGGTTACTTTCGTAAATTGACGTATAAAATATTTTTCGTCGTTGTATCCACATTTTTCTGAAATATGGGAAATTCCCAAATCTGTAGTACAAAGAAGATAAATTGCTCGGAATATACGACTCTGAATACAGTCTTGGTGGAAACTAATGTCAAAACACTTTTTATATAGAGAACGAAAATGACCAGAACTAAAAGAATGTAACGTGGCGATCTTTTCAATGGTATGTTCCTGTTCAGGATGGAGATAAATATTATTTCGAATATTCTGCATTTCCGCATAATATGGGTACTTTTTGTGTTGGGAGATGCCATCTTGCAAAATATGTAATTCGTTTTGGCATTGTTCTATTACTGCATCCAATGTCATATTGGGTATCGCTTTCATAGCATAGCATATTAAGGAATCGACACCATAGGAAGATAGATAAGAAAAATGCTGTAAACAGATTGCATACATACGGCGAATGTAAAAATCAGTATTTTGGTTGCAAGGAATCATACATAGAAAAAAATCATCTTTAATTTTTGCACATAGTTTTTGATTTGTACAAAATTGCAGAATGGCTTGTGCAATTTCCTGCTGTGCTGTGATCTTATCCTGAATGTTATGTAAAGAATAGTTGTCGTGAAATAAACAGATTTGAACAGCAATATAATAACTGGATTTATCTGGATACGTCTGAAAAAAATGAATTATTTCTTTTTTCATACCGTTTTTGTTCCATAGTCCTGTGAGTGAATCCCGGTATTGTGATAAATTCTGGCATTGTGTAAGATATTGAATATCGTTTTTAATACGTAAAAATTCCAGACCATTAGAAACGGTCTTAATCCAGTTTCGAAAAATGGAATCGTAACAATCTGTATCGCAGTATTTCAGAACGATGTAGCCAAAAGAACGTGAAGCATAAAAAAGTGTAAGGATGTAGTAGGTGCATGGCTCTTTGGATAAAGAAAAAAGGGCAGAAAAATGGAATTGTTCTATAATCATTTTTTGCTGGCAGTCAGCAAGGGAATAGCATATGACGGTATTAGAGGGTGCTATATTGCTATCGTACCAATTTTCTGAGAGACACAGAAAGACTTCACTAACATTTCTTATTAGATACAAAAATTTCTGACATACAGTAAGAAATTCCTGTATGTTCTTGCATTCTGTAAGACGGTGTTCCATTTGACTAGCAAGGTTGTATTGGTAATATTTTTTTGAAATTCTGTTTTTTTTCAGCTCTTTGCTGTATTGTTCTAATTGTATTCCACAGGAACAAGAATTCCCATGAATAAGAGAACCGGTTAAATCAGTTTCTGTTTGTGTTGCGGAAATACCGATGTTTTGCAGAAGACAGCGTATTGCTTTTTCCCCTAGAGCCTTTCGATTTCTTTGGTATGTTGTAAGAATAGGAAAATGTATAAAACGTTCTGGAATATATTCATATCCTACAACGGTAACATCTTCTGGGACTCGTACACCGTTTTCGAGGAAAGTATCCAATATACCGTATGCCATGTAATCATTGGCACACACTATTGCCTGTGGCAATGTGATGGAACCGGAAATATATTGATTGGCCAAATCGATGCCGGAATTCATCCAAAAATCACCGTAGAACACATTATCTTCAGAAAAAGAAAGATGGTGTTTTTCAAGAGACTTTCGATAACCGTTTACACGGAGATGCGAGGCTTCTAGATAGTGCAGTCCGGTCAGAATATGAATATTTGAAAAATGATGTTCGTCAATCAAATGGTCTGTTAGAAGTTCAATGTCTTTTTCATCATTTGTATTGACAAATTGATAAGTGGAGAAAGAGTCAATGAAAGCACCAATGACAACAATAGGAATATTTTTTTTCTGTTGTAAATTTTCTTGAATTTTTTGCTGTAGTTCAGGATTGATAATTGATTCTGATATTAAAATGAGTCCAGCAAAATCCTCTGATAAAATACCATCGAAAATATTATTTTCTTTTCGTATTGCAGGGTCGGGTTTGACGGGATTATATATATTAGATAAGACAGCAACGTTTATGTTGTGCTTTTTTGCTTCTTCAATGATGCCTGACAGAATTTGACGCTGTTCTATGTTATTTGCTTCTGCGGCAATGACACCGATTGTTTTTCGATTCATATATACTCCCATCTCCTGTCATATTCTGATATTTTTTATTATAAAATAATTATTTTAAAAAGTCAATAGAATTTCTTCATTTTATCCACTAAAAAAGCAAATAATGGGTTGATGTATTGACTAAAATACTATATGATATATACAGAATTATGTGGCAATACGACAAAATGAAATATAAGAAATATATTTCAATTTTAATTGTTTTTGTTCTATTCTTGAGTTTTTTGGGAGTATTTCCGTTAGCGTTGGCAGTTCAAAAAACAGTAAAAGTCAGCAGTCATGGGATATTGTTGCAAATGCGCAAGAAGTTTCGGAAATGAGGCGCCCGTGTTCAGCACAGTCCCCAATGTGGATTGTTCATATTGATTCGTGGAATTATGCAGTCGAAGGTTTGTATCGCATGCCTTCAGATGGAAATTTAAAAGACAATCGAAATCTATTCAAGTCGACAGGACGTTACCAAACCATTCCCACAGTATATGCATTAAAAGATGATTTGGCAAAATCAATCCCAGTGCAGATAAAACAATCTGAAATCGCAACACGATGGCCGTCAATTGAAGCAAAGCAAGCAGAATTTGACAAGTTGTATGGGATGGATTATTGGGGGAATTGCTATGCCGGCAGAAATCAGAACTTATGGTTGACTTATAATCCCAATAAAGACGGGACTGCAGCAGGCGGATTTTTATCATGTCGGTATAATACCTGTAAACAAATTGAAGTAACCTATTACGAATATGCCACAGGTGTTATTAAGGAATAGGCAGATCATCTAGATGTTTATTTGAATAATTACGATGAAGAAGCAGTAAATACTAGGAAAACAAATGTGATTAAAATTTATGGCTGTGCATCGGAGCCAATGATTACTTATCGTGATAGAGGTATCAATCAGATTCAATGCGAAATTACTACTTTTTATGCTGATGGTACATATACGATTAAGGTAAATCATAATGGCTCGTTGGATTTGACGATAAATTGTTCTGGAACCGAAACGAATAGAAGCACTTTTTATCCAGCAGCACAGTTGACAGAACCGTAATGTCCGCCGTTTTATACAGGAGTACGCCAGTATGAGGGGGAATTTTTTGATTATAAAGACATTGAAGAAAACATTACAAATGGATGCAGAAGTGGTATTACGGGATATCATGGTCAGGGATTTTTAAAATTCGGCACTAGAGCAACAGCTGCTGTGCGAGATAATGTTCAGAAAGATTTGTCCGGTACTTTTACATTAAAATTGCGGTACACTGTTACTAGTAGCAATAATAAGTTAGTTTTATTTGTTAATGGTGAAAAAGTCGGAATACTGGAGTTGAATCAATGTGGGTCGATGAGTGATTGGCATATAGTGACACAGCAGATTGCTCTGAAGCAGGGAATGAATCAAATTGAGATAAAAGCAGCATCTGCTTTGGGAAGCAGTGTGTATCTAGATCATTTTACTGTGGAGGGGATATTTGGAGAAGAAATAGTAAAACCAGTTGAACTAGACGCAAATGGTTATTGTTTTCAGGATTTGTTTGAAGATGTAGATTTTGACTGGGTGTCAAGGGGAAGCAGCAAGCTCGGATTAAGCGGTAGGATACCATATCAGGGAGATAATTCCCTTTTGGTATTCTGAACGGAGCGCTGCTTGGATCGGTGCTCAAAAACCGTTATCCATGAAAACATTTGTACCCGGTCAAAGCTATAGTTTCAGTGCGGTTGTAGGCTTTGCAGAAGGTGCTATTGCTGAGAAATGTGGACCGCAGGAAATAAAGGTAATTCTGGGCGATATGAATATGGATGGTGTACTATACACTTTGGATTTAGCATTGGTAAGAACATATTATAAGAACGGATTTCCGAATAGAAAATTGGAATATGCAGCGGATTGGAATACAGATTGTGAAATTACCGAACAAGATTTGGCTGCGTTACAACAATATTTGTTAGGTGTAAAAACAAGTGTATGATGGAATCATGGTTTATTCATAAGATATACAGTTTATGCTGTTTTAATAATGATAAATGAAGATTCCTGAATCAATAAAAACAATAAGGAGGAGTGCGGAAAATGAAGAAACATAAACTCGTTGCTACGATTACAGCAGTTTTCTGTGCAGTTGGCATTGTGGGATATCTGCCAAATTTATCAGAAAAAGTTGCTGCAACTGAACTGGTTTATAATGACTTTGAATGCAATTATGATGGGTGGTATGGTAACGCAGACAGCGTGGCTTTGTCTGCAGAAACAGGGATTGGATATCAAGAAAGCCGTGGAATGATGGTTTCCAATCGTCAAAATATCGCAGACGGTGCAAGTTCAGAGAAAGGATTCTATCTGGAAGGCGGTATTTTATATCAGTATTCAATGCGTGTATATGCCGATAGTGAAGAACAATTTCAGTTGACATTGTTGTACAAGGACGAAGAAACAGGTGAGGAGCATCTTAAGATTCTTGCAACTGAAACTGTAAAGGCGGGTGAATGGGGCGTTTTGTCTGCAAAGTACGAGGCGCCGGAAAATGTTTATGAATTTCGTTTAACAGTCACAACGAATTCTACTAATGACTTCTGTTTTGATGATGTTTTGATTACAACGAAAGAAAAGCAGAATACAGTATATGCGGCACCTGCTGGAAAAGGTTTGAAGGATGAATTCGCAAATTATTTTCGAGTTGGTAATATCCTAAATGGTGGAACAATACGAAATTCAGCAATTACTGCGAATATGATTAAAGATTATAATAGTATTGAATGTGAAAATGAAATGAAACCAGATGCAACAATAGTGCAGTCGCAGTGCAGCGGTACAAATGTTGGAGTATCACTTGCTGCAGCGGCAAGTATTATGGATTTTTGTGTGCAGAACAATATTGCAATGCGGGGACATACTCTGGTTTGGCATAGTCAGACACCTGTTTGGTTTTTTAAAGAAAATTATCAGGCAAGCGGGAACTGGGTTTCTTCATCTGTTATGGATCAGAGAATGGAAAGTTACATCAAAAATATTTTTCAGGCTATTCAAACCCAATATCCAAGTTTGAATCTCTATGCATATGATGTGGCAAATGAATGTATCAGCGATGACGCCAATCGTACAGCAAATTTTGGAGGAGCCAGAGAACCTGGTGAAAACATTAGTGGTCAATCTCCGTGGGTGCAGATATACGGTAATAACAGTTTTGTTGAAAAAGCGTTTACTTTTGCTAGAAAATATGCACCGGAAGGTTGCGCTCTGTATTATAACGATTATAATGAGTATTGGGATCATAAACGTGATGCAATATATAGCATGTGTAAATCGTTGTATGAAAAAGGTTTATTGGACGGAATTGGTATGCAGTCACATATCAACGCCAATTATGAAGGCTTTTCGGGTGTCACTGCCTATGTGACAGCGATGCACAAATATCTGTCAATTGGTTGTGATGTACAGATTACTGAGCTGGATATTTCCACTGAGAATGGTACATATACTTTGCAGCAGCAGGCAGACAAATATAAGGCGATTTTCCAAGCGGCAGTAGACTGGAATAAAAATCCTACATCGGACGGTAGAGTGACAGCAGTTTGTATTTGGGGACCGAATGATGCGAACACATGGATTAAGACAGAAAATGCACCTCTTTTGTATGATGCCAATAACCAACCAAAGTTGGCTTACACAACATTGTTACAGATGATTCCAGAATCTGAATGGGGAGATGGCAGTAATTACGTAGATGATGGCGGAACGATAGAACCAAATGAATATGGTTGGTATATACATAGTCCGTTTGAGGGTGATACAGATAACTGGGTTGGACGTGGTGACGCAACTGTAATGACGAGCGGAAGAACTGCTTATGTCGGAGGAGAAGCACTGCTGGTACAAAATCGTACGGCACCTTGGAATGGTGCATCCAAAGCACTAAATTCAAGAGCATTTGTACCTGGAAATACATATAGCTTTAGTGTCAATGTTACCTATTTTGACGGTGGTACTACCGATCAGTTTTTCTTAAAATTGCAGTATGTTGACGGCACAGGGGAAACAATATATTCAACCATTGCTGAGGGAGTATGTTTAAAAGGAGAATGGGTACAGCTTGCAAATAAGAATTATCAGATACCAGCAGATGCTACCGATATGCAGATTTATGTAGAAACCGCAGAAACAACCAATAATTTTTATATAGATGAAGCAATTGGCGCAGTGGAAGGAACGACTATTTTAGGTGCAGGTGAATCGAAAAACATAATTCCAGGTGACTTGAATTTTGACGGCAGAATTAATGCTATAGACCTTGCAATTGGCAGAACCGGTCTGACATCAGGAATAGAGGACAAATTTGCTGAAGTTGCTGCAGATGTTGATCAGAGTGGTATTTTTGATGCAGAAGATGTGAAATTAATTAATGACTTTATATTGGGGATTATTACAGAATTTCCGGTAGCAGAAAAAAGTAATGCGGAACTGGAGCAGTTGTTTGCCGGGATTCAACCTACTTCCGGTTACAAACCTGCTGGGGAAAACAATCCATTATATACACAACGTTTTGGTGCAGATCCAGGTGTCATGGAATATAATGGTAGAGTTTATGTATATATGACAAATGATGTAATTGAATATGACAGTAACGGCAATGTGACGGAGAATACTTATGCACTCGTTAATAAGATTAACTGTATTTCTTCGGATGATATGGTAAACTGGACCGATCATGGGGCGATTGAAGTAGCAGGTCCAAACGGCGTGGCAAGTTGGGCGACATGTTCATGGGCGCCATGTGCAACCCATAAAACAATCAATGGAAAAGAGAAGTTTTTCCTGTATTTTTGCAACGGCGGAAACGGTGTTAGTGTATTAACAGCTGATAGCCCTACCGGACCATGGACAGATCCCCTCGGTCACGGGTTAATTACAAGAAGTACACCTAATTGTGCAAATGTGACATGGTTGTTTGACCCGGCAGTTTTTGTTGATGACGATGGAACAGGATATCTGTATTTTGGCGGTGGTGTTCCTACAGGACAGGATGCAAATCCTCAGACAGCAAGAGTAGTACAGTTGGGAGACGATATGATCAGTATTGTTGGTACCCCTCAAACGCTGAGTCCACCGTATTTATTTGAAGATTCCGGAATGAATAAAATTGGAAACAAATATTACTATACATATTGCTCCAATTGGAATACGAGTGGAAATCCCTATGGTTTGACAAGCGGTGCAATTGAGTACATGGTCAGTGATAGTCCAATGGGTCCATTTACTTATGGTGGAGAATTATTCAAAAACCAAGGAAACTTTTTTGGATATTATGGAAATAACCATCATTCCATTGTAGAATTGAATGGACAATTGTACCTGTTTTATCATAACCGTAGTGTAGAAGGTGCAATGGGGATTACTGGAAATTATCGTAGTCCGCAGGTGGATAAAATCACAATGAATGGAGAGAAAATGAATCCAGTAACAGGCACTATGGCAGGAATTGCACAGTTAAAAACAATCAACCCCTATGAGAAGATTCAGGGAGAAACCATTTATCGGCAGGCAGGTGTTAATGTTCGTGGACTAGGTGATACAGTTGTAACTGATATCCAAAAGGGAGATTGGATTGGTGTTGCAGGGCTGAATTTCCAGAATGGTGCACAAAAAATAACTGTCAATGTTGCTTCTCAATCGGGTGGTGCAATCAAAATTTGTTCCGGAAGTGAAAATGGAACGGTATTGGGATATATCGATGTTCCTGCAACAGGAAGTACATTTAAAGAAATTAGTGCATCGGTATCAAATATTAGTGGAACACAAGATGTCTATCTGGTGTTTAGCAGTGAAATGGAACTGGATTATTGGTATTTTTCTTAGGCAATGAGAGAAGTTTTTATAAAACACTCTTAAAAAAAGAACTTGTTTAAATGAAGTTGCTGTTCGGATTTTTGTGTATATTTTTTGCAATGATGTGAATTGCACTTGAGAGAATAAGTTCTAAGAGAGCACGAATTCAATCTTGTGTGCCAATAGTGTAGTTTTTGGGCAGATAATATGTTTTCTGTCGAGAAAAAGCAAATAAAATGCTTGAGCTATTAGGCAGGGTTGACATAGTGGTTTCAAAAACAAACGGATTGGGCACAGCCTGATCCGTTTGTTTATTTAGAAAAAAATTACAAGGGATTGGTTGTGGCTAACTTTGGGGATAATAAAAATTTACATAAAATGGGAATGATATAATTTGCAAAAAAATCATTTACCTGTTATAATAAAAAAGATGAAATTGATTATACTGTTAAAATTTTCTTGAGAATAACACCGCTAAAAAATGTTTGGCTTGTTTTCAATTTGACTGAAATGTTCGCTTAGATAATCTTTCGTATTATATCAGTGAAGGAACATCATTTTTGACGGTGTCGTTAAAAGTAAAAAAGTTAAAGGAGGAATTTCTGTGAAACGAATTAAATGCATATGTGTTGCAGCGGTAATGGGATTGTTTTTTTCTGCCGCGTGGCGTGGTGAAGTTGGCACGTTAGTGGAAGCTCAAACAGATCACTCAGAAATGCGGGATATAACAACGATGCAGATTGTCAAAGAAATGGGAATGGGCATTAATCTAGGAAACACGATGGAATCTTGTGGAGATTGGATTGCACAGTGGGGAGATGGTACACCAACTTCTTATGAAACAGCATGGGGAAGTCCAGTTGTAACAGAGCCGATGATTAAGGGGTATGCACAAGAGGGTTTTGATTCTCTTCGAATTCCAGTGGCGTGGTCAAACATGATGAAAGATGACGGTACATATACCATTGATAGTGCTTATATGGAGCGAGTAAAAGAAATTGTTGATTGGGCATTGGATGCAGATTTGTATGTGATAATCAATCTACACTGGGACAGCGGTTGGTTGGAAGAGTTGCCAACGAAGTATGATGAATGTATGAAAAAATATTGTACCATTTGGACACAGATTGCAGACGAGTTTCAAAATTACGGCGATAAGCTGATTTTTGAGTCCCAAAATGAAGAATTGGGCTGGTCGTCTGTGTGGAACTCCTGGGGTGGTGACCAGGGGAAAACAGAAAGTTACAGTTATGTCAATGCAGTCAATCAGGCGTTTGTAGATGTGGTTCGTGAAAGCGGCGGGAATAATCCAGAGCGGCATTTGTTAATTTCGGGATATAATACGGATGTGGAAAAAACTTGTGATCCTTTATTTAAAATGCCGGATGATTCAGCTAATCGCATGGCAGTTTCTGTACATTATTATACGCCTTCCACATTTACTATTCTTTCAGAAGATGCAAGTTGGGGAAAGGCATCTGCAACGTGGGGGACTGATGCAGAGTACCAAGAATTAAATCGATTAATGGATTTGTTGGAGACAACATTTGTTGAAAATGGAATTCCTGTGATTATAGGGGAATACGGATGTACCAAGGAAAATAAAGAAGAGGAATCCGTTAGAAGGTATATTACCAGTGTTTGTGAAGCTGCATTGTCACGCAGCGGGATTTGTCCAGTGCTTTGGGATACACCGGGTGGTCATTATGATCGCACAACATATCAGATGGTAGATGAACAGTTGCATGCGTCACTAATGCAACTTAAGGAAACCTATGTAGATGCTACAATACAAGGCGATGTAAATTCGGATGGTGTATTTACGATTTCAGATTTAGTAATGGTTCAGAAATGGCTTTTGCATGCAGGAGAAATCACCGATTGGGAAGCCGGTGATTTGTATAAGAATGGAATACTGGATATTGTTGACTTGGCACGTATGCGACGGCTGTTAATTTATGGAACAATTTAAGAAAGTATAAAAAATGCAAATGTTGTAAATTATGAACAATTTTTAGAATGGCTTTTTTAACATAATTACGTGATTTTTTGACAAAATTTTTCTGTCTACGGCGATATAAACCTTCGCTGGGAGAAAGCCCGCCTGTGGGTTCCCATTTTGTATACGGAAAAATTTTGTTCAAAAAATGCGCGTTTATTTAAGTACGGTTTAAGTGCTCGAATTTTTTGGGGTTAGCAGTAATAATGTTTCAGGTTTTGGACTATATTAGGGATTGTGATCTATGGTATCTTTATACTCTGCTAAACAATCCTTGTCAATAAAGGAAAAGGAATTTATGAAAGCGAATTTGCATTCATTTGCTGTGCGACGTATTGAGCGCAGCAATAAAGAGCGTTTTTTGTTTTTGGATAGTTTGCGAGGTATGACAGTTTTGCATATGATTTTGTATCATGCTATCTGGGATATGCGCAATTTATTTCATTTTCAAATTTTTATGGAAAGCAAAACCGAATTGTATATCTATCAGCAATGCATATGTTGGACATTTATACTGCTTTCTGGCTTTTGCAGCAGATTGGGGCATCATCATTTGAGAAGAGGACTGCTGGTATTAGTATGTGGTATTTTAGTGTCAATTGTAACAATTTTAGTTATGCCAGATCGCTGCATCATATTTGGAATATTGACATTTCTCGGAATAGCAATGCTCAGTATTATTCCGTTAGAACCGGTATTGAAAAACATCCCACCGGTTATTGGTGTAATATGCGCATTGCTTTTGTTTTTGCTTACCAGAAATCTTTCAAGAGGAAGTTTGGGTTTTGAATGGATTACGTTGCTGGAATTGCCAAGTTGGCTTTATCAGGGATATATTGCAAGTTTCTTTGGGTTCAAAAGTGATTCGTTTCATTTTAGTGACTATTTTCCGCTTTTTCCATGGATTTTTTTATTTTTAACAGGATATTTTTTGTGCTGCCATTTTTACAACAGGTTGCATGTAATGCGATTAATGAAATTTCATGCAGCGCCACTGGATTTTATAGGGCGTCATTCACTGCTTTTTTATATGCTTCATCAGCCGATAATATATGTTGTTTTGTATATTTGTTTCTAAAAATAAAAGACTGCAACAGGAACATTCACATCAGAAAATAGAAATGCGGTTTCGTTTTGTTTAGCTTACAAAAACGAAGCCGTATTCTCAACTATTATGCAGATATGTAAAATTGAAACAAAATGATGATACGTCAATCGTCAAATAATAAAGCATTTTATTTAGAGCATCTCTAAAAACCCCCTATACAAACAGAGAAAAACATAGTATAATAAGAACATGAAAGTACGACAGAGAAGTTTCTTCGATGAAGAAAACAGAATGGAAAAGATAAGTAA